>CALWUF010000026.1 GCA_944384655.1 uncultured Butyricicoccus sp.
GCGGACTGATACTAATAGGTCGAGGGCTTGACCTGAATAAAAAAGGTTCGGGTAAACTCGGAAAGAAAAGCTTATGTCGAGAAAATTGCTGTTCAGTTTTGAGGGCGCAGAAATGTAAACTCACGAGAAAAAGTTGACGAAATGCACCATTAGCTCAGATGGTAGAGCAACTGACTCTTAATCAGTGGGTCCTGGGTTCGAGTCCCCGATGGTGTACCACTTGTTTCTGGACACCGAAAACAGATACGGTGTGTGGAAAATGGCCCGTTGGTCAAGCGGCTAAGACGACGGCCTCTCACGCCGTAAACGGGAGTTCGATTCTCCCACGGGTCACCAATTTTTTCTTGACATAACACGATGGATGTGTTATTCTAACAGAGGTCTTTCAAAAAGACAGTAGGTGTTATTTGTGATGAGGGTACACCCGTTCCCATTCCGAACACGGTAGTTAAGCTCATTTACGCCGACAATACTTGACTGGCGACGGTCCGGGAAGATAGGTCGATGCCTACATAAATAAAAGACAGGTCCAATGGGATCTGTCTTTTTTGTTTTTTATGATAAAAAGCGGCATTGACTTTCTATTTTTCCCTTGCTACAATCAATACAGCATGAAAAACAAAGGAACGATGATATGAAACAGAAAACCATTGCGATCATTGGTCTCGGTTTGATTGGCGGTTCATTTGCCCGCGCATTTAAAAAGTATACGGATTACACGGTAATCGGTTTTAACCGCACACAAAGTACGGCAGAATTGGCGCTGAAACAAGGGGTTATTGACGCCATCGGTACGGAACAAAATTTAGGAGAAGCAGACATTGTCCTGTTATCCATGTATCCGAAAGTATCCTGTGATTTTGTCGAACAGCATATTGAATCGTTTAAACCGGGATGTATTATTACAGATGATTGCGGTATAAAGGAATATTTGGTACATCGTCTGACTGGCTTGTGCCAGGAACATGGACTGTATTATGTGGGCGGGCATCCGATGGCAGGACGTGAGGTTTCCGGTTATAAGGCGTCTCATGCCGATCTGTACAAAGGGGCAAGTATGTTGCTTGTACCGACGGATGCCTCTACATCGGAAATTGTACATCAAGTCAAACAGATGTTTGCGTCCATTGGATTCAGTCAGCTTGTGATTACGACGGCGGAACATCATGACCGTATGATTGCCTATACGTCACAGTTGTGCCATATTATTTCGAGCGCTTATATCAAAAGCCCCTCTGAAATGGAACATAAGGGCTATTCAGGCGGCAGTTATCGCGATTTAACGCGCGTGGCATATTTGAATGAAACGATGTGGACAGAATTGTTTTTGGAAAATAGACGTGCATTGGTGCCTGAGATTGATGAAATGATTGAGCACTTGACCGAATACCGCGACGCCATTGAACAGCAGGATGCAGATACCTTATTCCAGCTTTTGCGCGATGGCAAGCGTCGCAAAGAACAATTTGGCTGATTTGACCGGGAGAATCAACCGTTTGTTTGCTGTATGGGCAGAACAAAACGGCAAAAAAACGGACCGTTGGCACATACGTCAGCGGTCTTGTTATATATATGATTCGCCCGGCCGAATCAATGTAAAATACGATATGGAGAAACAATGGGGGAGAATGAATCAGGGATGGTCTGGATGTGTGTGTTTGAGATGCAGCCGGGCGATATCATGCCAAAGATTCATCGGTTTCATAAAAATCTTCATCCGGATCAGCCGGCTCAAAGGTATAGCCGAGCGCAAGGCGCAAACGATATTTTGCCGCAGCCACGGTTTTACATACAGCGGAGCGGGATAATCCAAATTCAGCTGCGATTTCCTTTTGCGGCATGCCTTCGAGAAAGTTCAGAACGAATACCTGATACTGTTGGCTTGTCAGCGTTTCTGCCATGCATGACAAGAGCCGGCGTCGCAGTTCCATATCCGTAGCGACTGAATTTCTTTTTTGGTCGACCGCGTTGTGGTTTGGGTTTGACATAGACAGCTCCCTCCTCCGGCTTGTCATAATAATGTTCCAGATGAAATGCCGTTTGACGGCTTTCGCAGACCATGATATGTAAGGCGTTAATTCGCCTGCGCAGTTTGCGGCGGACTTCCAGCGATATGGTACGAGAGGCCTGCGCTTCCAACTGATGAATACGCGCTTCCATGACAGCGGCATTCTGTAAGTATTCTTTTGAAAGTTCTTTTAGCGAACACATGTCATATACCTCTCATTTAAGAATATTGTCGGAAAAAAGAATAAAAATTGTTTTTGGGGAAATAATGTCGAAATAACTCGGTTTTTTGCAGAATATTGCGTTTAATATTTATTATAATTACATAATATCCTGATGGAGAGAGAAAGTCAATGTTGTATTCAGTCAAATATAATGATATAATGATAGAAAAATTCGGTCTGGAAATCAATTGCTGTTATTTTGTTGGAACGCAGTGACATCCTGCCTGGACCGGTCGAAAGGAAACAATCCCCTCAATCCGTTGCACACAGGATTGGGGGGATTGGGTTATTTTGAACATTTATTTCATATAACAGATATCATCTTGTGGCTTTTGTGCCGGTACCAGTGATTTGACATAGAGCACAGGACCATTCCCCTGATATTCCGGGAAAAATTCATCGCGGACTTCTGCCGTCACAGTATACCAATCCCGATCTACCAGGGTATCCGCAGAGGGATGTTTGCATACCATGGCAAGGAATGTGATATCTTCTGCACAGCACAGCATGGTAAACCGTCCTGCGGCAAAACAATTTTTTTGCATACCTTTTGGACGATATACCTGACAAAGATAGCGCACCGTATGTCCGGCATATTTATCGGTGTGTTCCATCGCGTCAAAATACCATTGACCATACACGGATTCTGAAATGTCAACGATATCGGCGGATAAATCGAGATTGGCACTCAAATCTTCCTGATAGACTTCGCTTTCACCATTTGGATAGTCAAGGAAGATATCAGCACGGCGGTTAATCATGCGCACACGTCGATTTTTGATGATTTCCTTTGTCTTTTCATCCGCACGGTTAAAGATGATCATATCCGTCAGCTGCAACATTTCAAACATATAGCCACCCATGTTTTGGAAATACATGTCAAACGTGCGTGCATCGATGGTTGTGACGGTTTGATACAGTGTCCAATGTTTCGGGAACGTGCCCGGTTTGATATCGGACAGTTTCCACATGCCGTTCCATTCGACCATAACGCGTTCGGGTTTATATTTGCGGTTGCATTCGTGCAGCAGCAATTGATTGAAATCCTCCTGGTTTTCCACCAGTTTGAGCACACAATTGGTATTGCGCAGAAGATCGTAATCAAATTGGACTTCACCGTCTTCACACAAAAAAAGTAAGGTGCGTTCCCCTTCGGCGAAGTTGGGATCGTTTAAGATGGATTGGATGAATGAAGTTTTGCCGCTCTCCAGAAAACCGGTAAAGAAATAAACAGGGACTTCCATATGAGCACCTCAGGCAAACAACTCAGTGAGCGCATCTTGTTTGATGCCGGAGCCAATGACGCACAGACGACCGGTATACTCTGCGTTACCGCGGCGAAGTTCAATTTCATCCGGCACCATATCGAAATGCAGCCAACCGCCATCCTGTGCGGGGACAATACCTTTGGCACGAAGAACAATGCCAAACAATTCCGTATCCCCCAACTGTTCCAGACGGGCGCGCAGATCATCTTCGGTATATTTGTGAGCGGTTTCCATGCCCCAGCTTGTAAACACTTCATCTGCATCGTGATGGTGATGACCGCAGGAGCACACGCCGTGCTCATCATAGTGATGTTCGTGATGATGTCCGTGGTCATGGTCACAGTGCTCGTGATGATGTTCGTGGTCATGGTTGCAGTGCTCATGATGATGTTCGTGGTCATGGTCGCAGTGCTCATGATGATGTTCATGCTCATGACCGCAGCCACAGGATTCATCATGATGATGGTGATGATGTGGCTCATGCGCATACAGTTCGGCGGCATCCAGCAGCGCCTGATGACCGTCGGCGCACATAACATCATAGATCTGTTCGCCGGTCAGTTCATCCCATGGTGTGGTAATGATACGGGTGTGTTCATCCGTGTGCGCACGGATCAAATGGAGTGCCTCGTCCAGACGCGTTTGACTGATGTTCTGTGTGCGGCTGAGGACAATGGTACCTGCACTCTCCAATTGGTTGTTATAGAATTCGCCAAAATTTTTGATATACATGCGGCATTTGGATGCATCGCAGACCGTAGTCAGGCAGCCCATTTCGACAGAACCTTCCTGAAGTACCGGCTGGACGGCAGCGGCAACATCAGACAGCTTGCCTACGCCGGACGGTTCGATGATGATGCAATCCGGTGTAAATTGTTCCAAAACATCATGTAATGCCTTGCCGAAATCTCCAACCAGCGTACAGCAGATACAACCGGAATTCATCTCAGTGATTTCAATGCCTGCATCCTGGAGGAAACCGCCGTCAATACCGATTTCCCCGAATTCATTTTCAATGAGGACAACTTTTTTGCCCTTCAATGGACCTTCCAGCAGCTTGCGGATCAGCGTGGTTTTGCCTGCGCCAAGGAAGCCGGAAATAATGTCAATTTTCGTCATATAAAACACCTTCTATTTGATTTTATAAACCATGTTAGGAGAGGGAAGGAATCCCAATGATGATAGTACACCAAATCAGGAGAAATTGCAAGCAGACACGGACAACTGTATGTTTCATTTTTCCCATTTTTTCACGCTGCAAGTCCGGAAAAATCACAAAATAATGGAAAAGGTGATGATTGACACGGCGGGTAAGATGCCGTACAATCAAAGTAAATCATGTGGTCGATAGACCGCATGGAAGGAGGCAATTTCTTATGTTTGAAACATTCCGCAGTATCCGCAATCGTATGCTGCTTACGGCTGCCGGCTGTTTTGCGTTGGGTATGGCGTTGTTGTTGTTTCCCGATATGTTTTTGACAATGATCTGTTATATCATCGGCGCGTTATTGATTGCCTGGGGCGTATTGGGTATTCTCGGCTGCCTGCGCGACCATGTTGCGCGTACGGGTACGCTGCTTGTCAGTGTGATTGCGGCGGGAACGGGCATTTTTGTCATCAGCCAGCCCAGAACCATCAGCTCCATTTTGCCGATCGTCGTGGGTTTGATCCTTTTGATCGATGGCATTGTGAATGTGCGGCATGGCATTGGTCTGCGCCAGTTTGGTGATCGCGCGAGTACGTCGGTGCTGGTTCTCGGCGTCATCACGGTTGTATTTGGTCTGGTTATCCTGATCAATCCATATTCCACCGCAGAATGGACATTCCGTCTGATTGGCATTGCATTGGTATACAGTGGCTTATCTGATTTTATTATTCTTTTTCGTATGAATCGTGCCAATCAAGCCTATGAAAATCAGAAAATTATTGATGTGGAAACACGTCCGGTCGATGAGGAGGATGAGTGAGTGTGAGCGTAGATAAGAAAGAATTGGAAAATATGCCGGCAGGTACGGATTTCTTTTCCCTCAGCGATCAAGTGCCAACAGAAGAAGAATTATATGACCTTGCAGAACTGTTCAAGGTATTTGGCGATTCAACCCGTATTAAAATCTTGTATGTGCTGGTCGAAGGCGATATGAGTGTAGGGGATATTGCGCAGGCGCTCAATATGACGCAAAGTTCCATTTCCCATCAACTGCGTGTGCTCAAGCAGAGCCGATTGGTGCGTTTCCGCCGCGAGGGAAAAAATATTGTGTATTCGCTGGCGGATGACCATGTGCACACGATTATGAGCCAGGGTTTGGAGCATCTGGAGGAATGACCCGCCAATGGACCATCTGCTTGACGATGGACCGGGCACATGATACAATGATAGAACAGAGATATGAAATGTAACAGCGTGCGCATCAGGCAGGAGGGATTCCCATGACAACGAAGACGGTAGTCACCAGTGCATGTACGTTATATGAGGGCGAACTGCACCGTTCAAGCCAAAATTTTTCACTGGAAGCGTATGGACGCTATGCGGATTTGCTGTTTCGTGCCTATTATGACTACGGCACGCCTGCACAGCGTGAGGCGGAGGATGTCATGTTTGACATCTGGATTGACGAGCCGATGCGCCATAATCCGGTATATCTGCGCGATATCTGTTCCAAACATGCTGCGCCTACCATGAAATGCGACCGGTTATATATCGCCAACCCGCGCGGTGCGCAAAAGGAATTTACCGTTGTTGCCGAAGCTGCAATCCGTGTGGACAGCCAGGCAACAGCGATGTCTGATCATAAGCACCGTTCGAGCGACAACTTTTATCTGGATGAGCTGCCAGACGGGGACGTCAGTTTGCATATTTTTTATCATTATGGCACGCCGATACAAAAGCGCGCGCAGGGAATTTCCTTCTCTGTCCGGCAAAATAAATTGATGCGTCATCCGCGGGTCATATGGGAGCAGGTGACGGATGGCGCGACGGAGCACAATGAAGCATATGAACGGTTGTATATTGCCGACCCGCAGGGCGCTGAAGAACCCTTTACTGTAATCATTGCGCAGGCATGATGGATGAATGAGACCGGGAAGCCGCTGAAAAGCGGCTTCCTTTTGTTCGCAAAAAAAATCGCCTGCCTGTCCACGACCTGGACAGGCAGGCGATCGTATCATTCTCCCATCACTTGAAATACAATTTCACGATGGCGGTCACGGGTATCGCATTCCACGAGCGTCAGATTCTGCCATGGACCGACGGTGATGCGACCATCGATAAACGGCACGGTGATAAATGGACTGAGCAGCGCAGACTTGATGTGGCTCGAACCATTGTCGTCATGCCATGTGTTGTGATGCTCATATGGGATGACACGTCCGCGCTCATCGGTATACGGGGAAAAGACGTCCATTGCCGCTTTGAGGTCATGGTTTACCATGCCCGGTTCAAATTCAAGTGTTGTCAGACCGGCAACGCCGCCGGTGGTGAAGCCGGTCACGATGCCGTTTTTTATACCGCATTCCCGGCAGGCGTCGGTGACAGCCTGCTGAAAATCACCGGTTACATCAATCATACCCATATGTGCACGGGTATGATATTCCTTTACACAACTGTGAACTGCCATGTTTTGTTCCTCCAGTTACAAGAATCAGTGGTTAACACTTTTTTATTGTACCATGATACGCAATATTTTTCAAATCCTGTATCGACAGAAAGACAGCCGCTGTCCCATGGGACAGCGGCTGTACCAATTTCACATAGAAAAATATGTTTACTTGAGACCGGCGGTAATGATTGCCATCTTATACACTTCTTCCGCGTTGCAGCCGCGGGACAGGTCGTTGATCGGTGCATTCAGACCCTGAAGGATCGGACCAAACGCTTCAAAACCGCCCAGACGCTGGGCAATCTTATAACCGATATTGCCGGCATTGATATCCGGGAAAATAAAGGTATTTGCCTGACCTGCAACCGGGGAATCCTTTGCCTTGGTCTTCGCAACAACCGGAGAGAATGCAGCGTCGAACTGAAGTTCACCGTCAACAGCAAAATCCGGATTGGCAGCCTTGACTTTTTCCGTTGCATTGCGCATCATCGTAACGGTATCGCCCTTGCCGGAGCCCATGGTGGAATAAGACAGCATGGCAACCTTCGGATCGATGCCAAATGCCTTTGCTGTACGTGCGGTTTCAACAGCGATTTCAACGAGATCATCTTCACCCGGATTGATGTTGATGGCGCAGTCACCCATGGCATACAGTTCATCACTGCCATCCGCTGCCGGACGGCACAGGATAAAGCAGGACGATACGATCTTATTGCCCGGCTTGGTTTTAATGAGCTGAAGTGCCGGACGAACGGTGTCAGCAGTGGAATAGGTAGCACCGCCCAGGAGTGCATCTGCTTTGCCCATCTTGACGAGCATTGTGCCGAAATAGTTGCCCTTGGACAGAGCGGCACGGCATGCATCCGCATCCATTTTGCCCTTGCGAAGTTCAACCATCTTATCGACCATGGCGTCCATATCGCCATACGTTGCAGGATCGATGATCTCAGCGCCTTCGATGTTGAAGTTGCCAACAGCAGCAGCGCCCTTGACTTCATCTTCAGAGCCGATCAGGATGACGTCCATCAGGTCTTCTTTCAGCAGGCGTGCGGTTGCCTCCAGAATACGCGGGTCAGGACCCTCGGTGAAAACAATCGTTCTGCGATCCGCCTTCAATACGGAAATCAGATTTTCAAACATTGGTGTTCCCTCCAAAAATAAATAATGACACGTTTCTGACACCCATCTGCATCTTGTACAGATGACAAATTTATTATACAACCATTTGATAAACATGTTCAAGGGATATTACCAATTTTGTAGATCTTTGTGTAAAAAATCCATCGGGTCATGGAAACATAACCAGAAAATCGATCGATCATACCGTTGATTTCGGAGTATTCCGATAGTGACAGCAATATCGGTGGGTCAAAAAAAGAGGAGAGCCGCACCCGACATTTTTACACATGTTTGAATATATACTGTTTGTATTTTTATATATATTTTATACAATATTGACGATTCGTCAGCAGAGGAACCATTCCAATACAAAGACCACCGCGCAGGAGATGACAGCGACTTGAAACAGGCTGCTGCCATACCAGGCGAGCAGGATGCCTGTAATCAGCGCGGCTGCACCGGACCATACGCTTCCTGTCGCATCGAGAATGGCGGGAAATGTCATGACGGCGAGTGTGACATATGGCACATAATATAAGAAGGAGCGAATGGTTTTATTCTTAATCTCTTTGCGGATGAGCGTCAAGGGCAATACGCGGATGAGATAGGTGACGCCCGCCATGACTGCAATGTAGATATAGGGATTATGCTGCATGGGTTTTGTCCTCCTCACTGACCGGGAACAGGACAGCGGCAATGCCTGCAATGACGACTGTCAGGATAATGGTACGTATGCCGGAGGAGATGCCGGACAGGACCGGCAGCTTTGCCATGGCAAAGCTCGCCGCCATGGAAACGGCAACCAATCCGGCGATGACACGGTTTTTCCGTGCAGGCGGGATAATAATTGCTAAAAACATACCATATAAGCCAACGCCCAGTGCATTGACCACATGGATGGGCAGGATATTGCCGACGACAATGCCGAGTACTGTGCCCAGTGTCCAGCCGGGGATGGAGAGCACCATCATGCCGTAATTATAAAATGGATTGAGTTTGTCCGGGATGCTGCTTGCCACACCAAAAATTTCATCTGTAATGCCCCAACTGAGGATGAGACGATGAAAAAATGGCAGATCGGGATCGAGTTTCTGACTGAGTGAGCAGGACATGAGCAGATAACGCGCATTGATGACGAGCATCATGACTGCCATTTCGACATAGGTTGCGCCGGTTGCAATGACAGTAAAACCTGCAAACTGACCTGCGCTGGCCAGTGTCGTGGCACTGGCGAGTGCGCCCTGGACCGCATGTAAGCCTGCCTGCTTTGCGGCAATACCCAAAGTAAAAGAAACTGCAAAATAGCCCAATGCGATTGGCATGCCATTTTTCATGCCGCGTCGGAACCATACGGCATTTTCTTTGTTCATGTAAAATTCCTCCGATTTTTTGTCATCTTCCCGTCTATTGTACCGTGAACAGGCGCCCCCGTCAAATGCTTTGCAACAGCATACCGATCCTGTCTTGACAAGCATTTTTGTGTGCGGTATAGTAAAGAAACATATGCTGAAATACAACGGAAAAAGGAAAAGGAGTTCGTATGAATTCGTTTGAACGCCCGATTACACTGGGTTTCCTGCTGCGGTTTACCTTGCCCAGCATGATGATGATGTTATTTAATTCGTTTTACACGATGGTAGATGGTGGGTTTGTGTCTAATTTTATCGGTACAGACGCACTGTCCGCGATCAATATTGTCTTCCCGCTCATCAATTTTGTCATTGCGGTTGGCATCATGATTGCTTCCGGCGGCAGTGCGATTGTCGCGCGTCAGATGGGGGAAAATGAGCCGGAACAGGCACGCCAAAGTTTTTCTTTGCTGACAACATTTGCAGTTGTACTCGGTGTGCTCATTGTCATCGTGTCGATTGTATTTGTCGATCCAATTGTCTGGGCGCTTGGCTCTACCAATGCACTGTATGAATATTGCCGGGAATATCTGTTTTACATCAGCCTGTTCACACCGTGTTGTATTTTACAGATCTTTTTCCAGTTCTTTTTCACAACGGCAGGCAGACCGCAGTTGGGTTTGATTGCCACATTGCTGGGCGGCGTTACCAATATTGTGTTGGATTATGTGTTCATTGTCCCGATGCATATGGGTATCCGCGGCGCGGCCATTGCCACCGGTCTCGGGCAGACGGTGCCGACAGTGATCGGTCTGGTTTATTTTTTCAGCCGGCGCAATGCACTGTTGTATTATGTCCGACCGGTTTTGCGCCGTTCTGTGCTCTGTCATGCTTGTCTCAATGGTTCGTCAGAAATGGTATCCAATCTCGCCGTTGCGGTCACAACCTTTTTGTTAAATATCATGATGCTATCCTATCTCGGAGAGGATGGCGTCGCAGCGATTACCATTGTCTTTTATGCACAGTTTTTCTTTACCGCTATTTTCTTCGGCTATACCTCCGGCACTGCGCCGCTTATCAGCTTCCATTTCGGTGCGCACAATGTCGATCGCCTCAAACGGCTGTTGCGGTTGAGCTTATTGTTTGTGATGGTGTGTTCCCTGTCCGCATATGCATCCTCTGTTGTGTTGTCAAAGACCATTGTCGGTATTTTTGCCCCGCGCGGCACAGAAGTTTTTTCCATTGCATCGGACGGAATGGAATTATTTGCGATTGGGTTTCTGTTCATGGGATTCAATATCTTTGCCTCGGGGCTGTTTACTGCATTGTCCAATGGCATGGTTTCCGCCGTGCTGTCGTTTTTGCGCACCTTTGCATTCCTCATTGCGGCAATCGAATGGCTGCCCAGATTGTGGGGGGTATCCGGCATATGGCTTGCGATTCCTGTGGCAGAACTGCTTGCACTCCTTGTTTCCCTGGTATGCATTGTCCGATATCGAAAACGATATCACTATTTATAAGCGCATCTATGAATACGCAAAGACAAAGGCTGACAGATTCATTCTGCCAGCCTGTTTTTTATGCGGGTTTCAATTGTATGAGATTACAGCAGTGCGTCAGCCATTGCGTCGAGCTGTGCGTCATTTGCTGCGGTGAGGGCGGATCGAACTGTGACAGTGTCCAGCCAGGTCAGGTTCTTGCACGGTTCGAGCCTCGTTTTCATGACTTTCGCCGCCATCGGCGCCCAGGAACCGTTTTCAATCATACCGACGGTTCGGTTCTGATAACTGCGTTCGGTCAGATGGTCAATGAATGTGCGCATGAATGGGAAAATATCGCCGTTGTATGTAATACTTGCCAGTACCAGTTTGCCATAACGGAAGGCGTCTTCGACAGCTTCCGCCATATCACAGCGCGCAAGATCCGTCAGCACAACTTTCGGACAACCCTTTGCCTGGAGTTTTTCCGCCAATGCGGTTGCAGCCTTCTTGGTATTGCCATAAACCGAAGCATAGGCGATCATCACGCCTTCGGATTCAACGCGATACGATGACCAGATATCATACAGATTGATATAATAGCCGAGATTTTCCGTCAATACCGGACCATGCAGCGGGCAAATGATTTGAATATCCAGAGCCGCAGCTTTTTTCAGCAATGCCTGGACAGGTCCGCCATATTTGCCGACAATGCCGATGTAGTAGCGGCGTGCTTCGCATGCCCAATCCTCCTCGACATCCAGTGCGCCGAATTTGCCGAAACCATCTGCCGAGAACAGGACTTTATCCAGACAATCATACGAAACCATGACTTCCGGCCAATGCACCATCGGTGCAAAGACAAACGTCAATGTATGGCTGCCCAGGGACAAAGAACCGCCATTTGCAACAATTTCACGATTGGGCGCGATATCTGCACCAAAGAACTGTTCCATCATTGGGAATGTTTTCGCATTGCCGACGACGATGGCGTCCGGATAAACCTTGAGAAATTCTGCAATACTTGCCGAATGATCGGGTTCCATATGCTGGATCACCAGATAATCCGGTTTTTTGCCGTCCAGTACGGCGGCAACATTGTCCAGCCATTCCTGTGCGAAGTGGATATCAACGGTGTCCATAACGGCAATTTTTTCATCCAGAATCACGTAGGAATTGTATGACATGCCGTTGGGAACCACATACTGCCCTTCAAACAAGTCTACCTGATGGTCATTGACGCCAACATACAGGATTGAATCGGTTACATGACTAAAACCCATAGCGTTTCCTCCATTTCATGCGGGAATCTGTGCATAGCACAGACTAGGAATTATTCTCATTTCAACTGCTTCTATTGTACCCGCATGGCAGGTGTTTGTCAATGATACAACGGTGGGCAACGGCAAATCTATCGGGTGTGATTTTTGTAAAAAGAAAACAGGAGCAGGCACAGCCCGCACAACAGGCAGATGGCGGACAGTGCAACAACGGGTGCAACCGGGAAGTGCCACAGATATTCTGTGGCATATGTGTACCAGGAACCGTGCACTTGCTGTTCCAGATGCTGCATCCAAACAGCGGCAAAACCGGAGAGGATGAGGCAGACAATCCCTGTCACAACAAGGATCAGACCTGCGGTTACGTAAGAGGATTTTCCACGGGTTTTATCCACAGGCTGTGGATGGTTAGCATTCCCCTCAAATGGTTGACCCGTCAGCAGTTCATCAATCGACACATGAAACAATAGGCTGATTTGAATGACCGTGTCGATATCCGGTTTGGCGGCGTTCAGCTCCCATTTGGAAACAGCTTGCCGTGATACGCCGAGTTGTTCTGCCAACTGTTGTTGGGATAAACCATTTTGCCGGCGCAATTGTTGTAAATTTTGTCCGAATGTCACAGCGAATCCCTCCTTTATGATGCCCTGATTTTACCATATCCGGGACGAGCAAACCACCGTTTTCCGTTGTCAAATGCGCAACGGTACGTTGCACATGACAGAATGATAAAGACAAAATAGTTAGATATATAAAATATCCTGTTTTTTTTGTACCATTTGTTTGCATCGATGGTTACATACTGGTATACTTAATATAATAACATGGGGAGAGTGTGGTATGAAAAAGAGATCCAATTTGACGCTGGTATTGGCCGTTTTTCTGATTGCGGTCGTTATGCTGGGCAGACAGTTTAAGCCGTCCGTGTCACCGAATGGGACGACAGGTGCAAAAACAGAGATTCATTTTATCGATGTCGGACAGGGCGACGCCTCGTTGATTGTGAGTGGAGACAATGTCGCATTGATCGACGGCGGCAAACAATCGGCGGGTGATGCAGTGGTTGATTATCTCACGCGCAATGGCATTTCTGATCTCGATGTAGTCATTGCAACGCATCCGCATGAAGACCATATCGGTGGTCTGGTGGATGTATTGGAAGCGTTTGATGTGGAATCGATATATCTGTCGGATGAAGCAATGGACACACGTATTTATGAAAAATTCCTCGATGCCATCGATGCGGAGGGGATCGACCCGCAATTTCCGGATATTGGAGATACCATTCCGCTGGGTGATTCTGATGCAGTCTTTACTGTTCTTGCTCCCGGAGCGAACAGCAGTGAAACCTATGGAAATGATCCCAATACATGGTCGTTGGTCATGCGGCTGGATGCGGAGGGGTGCAGTGCCTTGTTCACGGGTGATACCACGGCGCAAGTGGAACAGGATATGATAGAAAATGAGTATTCCCTGCTGAATTGCAATGTGCTCAAGGTTGCGCATCACGGTTCACGAACCGCCTCTTCACAGGAATTTTTAGAAGGTGTTTCCCCCGAATTTGCAGTGATTTCTTATGCGAAGGGGAATTCGTATGGTCTGCCGGATGAGGAAATTTTTGAACGGCTGGAACCCATGGGCACACAGATTTTTGAGACGGCGGAAGATGGTACCGTTGTATTGACACTGTCCGATGGCGAAGTGGGTGTTGCGTCATGAGAGGGATTGTTGACCGCATAGAGAATGGCGTCGCCGTTGTAGAAACGGCGGATGATATGATAGAACTTCCGTCCGTGGAGGGTCTGTGTGATGGCGATATCGTGCAGATAGAAAACGGCAGGATCGTATCGGTTGACCACGCAGCAGCGGAGGCGCGGCGCGCGCGCATACAGGCGCGGCTCGACCGCATGCTGAAAAAGAAAAACCAATAGATAAAAAAGCTCCCTGCGGGGAGCTTTTTTATCTGTCAGATAGTATACTGCGCACGCGGTCGGCAAATGGATACCAGTCGGAGGTTTGTTCCACGGTGCCGAGCTTGTATTTTTCTTCACCGCGCACAATGCGCCAGGTTTTCGTGATGCGCGGCGGGACAATGCGCACATCATCCGAAACTTCTGCGGTGTCCAATTCCGCTTCCGTCGTATGCGCGGCGTCCGTGGGTGGCAGTAGAATGATATGTTCTTCCGCCTCTTTTGCCGGTTCGACCGTATACCAGTGGATCCCGTCATCGGCATAGACTTCCGGCGGCAGATGGGTAAAGCCGATGGAATAGGCATGCATGTGCCGCGCCGAATCCCGGATCAATTGTTGTGCGCTGTGCCATAACGGCGCGTCATGCCGCTCCAGCCAGGCGTTTGCAGCGTCTGCATTTTCCACGGGAAAGTGCAGTTCGCCGGACGGCGGGGCGAGCAGTGTGCCGAGCAGGACAGGCAAATACAGCCACACCCATGGTTCCTGCGTTTTTTGAAAGGCATAGCCATGTGCCGTCCATGCGCCGGTTTTTTCCGGCGAAATGCGCACGAGCAGGGAACAGGTAGACATACACAAAAAGAACATATCCCCTGCGCCGCCATAATGCTGTGCACGGTCGAGCAGACAGCACAACCCCTCGTGTTCTTCCAACGTGAGCAGGCGGTGTTTTTCTGCGGGATCGAATGCAAACGGAAAACCAGTCAGCGTCATGCGTTGCCTCCTTTGTACGGGATATATTGCCAGCCCCGCCGGTCCAATTCGGTTTCCAATGCGGCGGCAGCGCTCTCCAGTTCAGAAAATGACCAGCCGTCCGCGTCGCGCGCCATGTCTGCGCTGCGTGCAATGGGATATGGCATATGGCCGTGGCTGACCGCTTCCAGATGAGCCGTTTTTGTCTTGCGGTCCAATGTCAGGCGGATGTCACACTGGCGCGGATTCTGCGGCTGCCAGCGCGTGCGCCCCTGTGTGGGCGGCTGTTCGGAAAAATGCAGCCCATTTGCATCAAAGGTGAAGGAAACCGGTGTATCAGCGGCGAAAATTGCCTGTTGAATGGCTTTTGCGTGTCGGTTTTTGGGACTGTACTGCGCGCAGGCATCCAACAGTTGGGTGGTCGGAAGCGGAACGGTTTGCCCGTCCTTGACGAGCAGTGCATAGATAGAACGAGCAGACCAGAAGCCGGGGACAACATGTGGAAGGCACAGCCAGAATGGACGGACGTCCGCTGCGGGGCAGTACAGCCCTTCCAGCGAGAAGATCGGCCGCGCATACAGGTCACGGCTTCCACTGTTTACTGCACGCACCAATATCGCGTCGGTATCGCTGAGGAAAAAATGTACGGTACCGTCCGCCTGTCCGCGCTGCATGTCCTCCAGCCGCGCCTGTAAAAACGCATCCACGGCGTCGGAATGGGGTGGGAGCGGGAATAGATAACGATAATCTGCATCAGGCGTTCGGCTGAACAAAAAGATCTCCGGTTTCATGATGTCACCTTCTTTTTTCTGTCACACTTCGATGATCTGTGTCCCGCACAGCGGGTCGAGGATGGAATGCAGGTTGCCAACATATTGGCGATACAGGGAAATCTGTTCATTTTCCTGTCCGGCAAGGCGCTGTAAGATATGACGCCATTGGAATTTGGAGACAAAACCGGATTTGTGTTCGATCTGTTCGGGAGGTTCTTCGCTGTCGTCATAGCCGAGACGCACCCGGTTTTCCAGTTCATTCATGACGCCATATAAAATACCGATATCAAAACCATAGGGCTGCGGCGGCGCAGTCATTTCGGAATGATATACGCCATTGTTGTCGCGCCAGGAATTGGAATTGCCATCGCCGCAGGTTGACGTGGGGACGACAGCAATTTTCCAGCCGGGCTGATTGATGCAAAAACGCACGGTTGGATCAAAGACCTGGAGGGCGCGGTTGACCAGTCCATGGAAATGGTTGTCTTTGAGCGTCTGTGGGACCAGGCTGGAATCACATTTGGTCAGCATAAGTAAAACCGTGCGCGGCTTGCTGACAAAGTCGGTATCGCGTTCTGTGCTGAGGATTTCAAAAATGGTGTTGATTTCCAGGGCAATTTGCTGCCGGGCAGGTTCGACGCCGCCCTCCTCTGACAGGATATTTGCATCTGCGAACAGCAGCAGCACATCCGTATCTATGATGCGGTGCAGCAGCCGGCTGGCTTCTTCTGACTCTTCATTCAGCATGGTTTTGAGCAGACCGCCCGAATAGTCGATCAATGGCATATCGAGCAGCGGATAGGTGGGCACGTCCGGACGGAAATGCCCGCCGAAAGCGAATGGGAATTCTGTTGTAATCATCGTACCGGTGCTGATAAAGCCCTGATTGATGTCGGCATAGCGGTTGATGATACCGGAATTGCGAAGGCGTTCTTCCGGCGTCGCGCCGCAGGCAGTCAGATAATAACTGTCCCGGCGGCGCACCTTGAGCAGTTCCATAATGGCGCCGTAGGCATTGCTCTTGCCGCTGCCGCTCACGCCAACGGCGGTTACAATAATCTTACTCATATGATGATACCCCCTTTGTTATGACTTCAACCTGCTGCGGCAGGAAATCAAAAAGTCCAGATTCTCATTTTCTATGTCACTGAATTCTGCGCGGACTTCATCCTGGGATTTGTCCGGGTCCGGATTATACCAGCTCTGTTCGGCGAAATAGGACGCATCGCCGGAATTGGACAGATCATAGCCGTGGCGGGCATACATTTCATTGATTGCACGTTGGATCTGCGAGACGTCCATGCCTTCCACATCGCTGTCCGTCAGTGCGCGGCGGTGGGATGGCAGGATATAATCGTCCCCGGAGAACAGACCGGAAACCCAATCGCCCACACCGGTTGCCCAATTGCTGATGGTTTCACCGATGCCGCCGGATGTATTTTCTTCCGGTTGGGTGTCTGCCGGTGTTTCCGACTGGGTCTGTGTGTTGTCTGTTGCGGTGTCATCGTGCGTCTGTGTGTGATCCGTGTCGGATTGTGATGCCGATCCGTCCTGCGACAGCGATGGGAATTCAATCTGCTTCACGTTGAGATAGGACATGCCGTTCGGATGCACCGTCAGCCCCACCGTTTGGAGCAGCGAACCGACACTGCGGTTGATCTCATTGACATAGGACAGTGCGGACATCGGACCGAGCAGGATGACTACCACAAGTATAGCACAGATCAGGCGTGCAGAGATGGGCAATGGTTGACGTTGGCGCACGGTGAACAGCAAAGAGCCGTCTTCTGCGCGATAGGTGCGCACGCCCTCCAGCCAACCGCCGGGCAGACGTTCCAGGTCTCCATATTTGCTTTTATCAAATTCGCTGCCGATGCGCCCATATGCGCCGGGCGTCATGGTAACGAGATATTCGTGCCGGTCAACGTGTGCCGGGCGTTTGGGTCTCTTGCGGATGAACGTCAGGTACAGGCACAACAACAGGACGGCTGCGGCAACGGGGACAGAAAAGGCTCCGACGACAACGCCGATAAAGCCGATCTTGCTGCCCAGCCAGACGAGCGCTTCAAACAGGACCAGTGCGAGCAGGACACCGCGCAGGATTTGAAAAACTTGCTTCATAAAACTATGTACCCCCTGCCTGTCACAGCACATTGCGTGTGGGACAGGGCAAACAAAAAGTGGTATGCCGCGACAAATGGCGACAGTTTATGCTTCACACTATACGGAAAAAATTTGAGCCTGTCAATAGCAGGTATACATAACACGGGGATAAAAAACGCCCAAACAGGCTGTTTTTGCCCATTTGAGCGCATATTCACAGAAAATTTACTGGATTGTCATCATTTTGTTTTTTCGCGGCGAAGGCGGCGGTTGACTTCATCAATATGCGCTTGTGCGGTTTCCTGTGTGATCAATGTCACGTCGGTATGGATGGTTTCAGGTACTTCTTCACCCTGGTACAGCTTGACGGCATTGCGGATGCATTCCCGTCCGATTTCATAAGCGTCCTGTGCGAATACGGCGTCGATTTCACCGGTTCGCACCAGTTCAGAAACCTCCTGCATACCGTCAAATGAGACAATATGAATGGTATCCCCAAGTCCCGCCTCCGCAATCGCACGGTATGCACCGAGCGCCATGCTGTCAGAAGTGGTACACACCACATCGATGGTTGGATGCGTTTTTAGCAGATGCCTCATCGCTTCTTCTGCCTGTTCTTCCGAGGAGTTACAGATTTCTGTGTCCAGCACATGGATACCGCCGTCATGCAGTGCATCCTCCAGACCGTATTCGCGCAGGGTGTGGGCTTTGTCCTGCGCCTGCCCGCGCAGAATCACTGCATAGGCGCCTTTGTCAACCAATCCTGCCGCGTAACTGCCCTGACGGTAAGCGGCGGTATAATTGTCTGTGCCGATATAACAGGAACAACCGTCATATCGGAGCGAGGTGTCGACCGCAATCAGAATTTTACCGTTTTGTGTGGCGAGCGTCAATCCGTCCTGTAAGGCGTCCGCATCAACCGGTGCAATGGCAATGACGTCAACTGCCATCGTCGCCATCGTGCGCAGCATTTCAGCCTGATCCTCTGTGTCGTCTTCTTCCTCGGGGGAAAATATCATAACCTCCACGCCGAGTTCATCCGCTTCATCTTCCGCACCCGCTTTGATGAGATCAAAATATGGATTTTCCAGTGATTTGAGAACAATGCCGACATACGGGGTATCCAGGGGGGAGACCGGTGCTGTATTGGCTGAACCGGCATCGGCAGGATCGTCGGTGCGTCCACGCTTTGTAAAGCCGCTTCCACATGCGCAGCACAACAGGGAAAGGGCTGTCAACAACCCGACCAGACAAATTCTCCGTATCTTTTTCATGCGCATGCCCTCCTTCCTGCACATATAAGGTAAGTCATTATATCATTTTTGCCTGTGAACCGGCAATTGCATTTATGTACAAAAAAAGCCCCTGTTTTTGTACCACAGGACACAGAGATACGTTTTTACACAAACACCATGACCATCGATCATGAATTTTGCGTAAAACTTTCCGATTGACAGCCAGAAATAAAATGGTTATAATGATATAAAATATTTCTATATTCTATATAATTGTAAAAATAACAGACAAAAATAAGTTGGTGCGTAACATGTATTTAGACATATATGGAGGAGCTATGCAATGAAAACGATTTTGGTAACAGGTGGAACCGGCTATATCGGCAGCCATGTGTGTGTACAGCTGCTCGATGCGGGATACCATGTTGTCATCGCAGATAATTTAATCAATTCCAAGCGCGAGGTCGTCGATTATATCGCACAGATGACCGGCAAAACACCGGACTTTTATCAGACCGATCTGCTCGATGCAGATGGCTTGCGTGCGATTTTCCGCGCACATCCCATCGATGGCGTCATCCATTTCGCAGGGCTTAAGGCAGTTGGCGAGTCTGTAGAGCAGCCGCTGCGCTATTATACCAATAACCTGACCAGCACGTTGAACCTGCTCGCTGTGATGCAGGAGGCGGGCTGTACCGTTATTGTCTTTTCTTCTTCTGCGACGGTATATGGCGAAAACAATGCGGTTCCGTTTCACGAAGGAATGCCGGTCTCCGCGACCAATCCCTATGGATATACCAAGGTGGTACAGGAACGTATGCTGACAGACATTGCGGCGGCACAGCCGGAGCTGAGTGTATTGCTGCTGCGCTATTTCAATCCGGTCGGTGCACATCCGAGCGGTCTGATCGGTGAAAATCCCAATGGGATTCCCAATAATTTGATGCCATATGTCGCAAAGGTTGCAACAGGTGAATTGCCCCATGTCAATGTTTTTGGCAACGATTATGATACGCCGGATGGCACAGGCGTGCGCGATTATATCCATGTCTGTGATTTGGCACGCGGGCATGTGCTCGGATTGCAATATGCATTTGGACGCACGGGCACGGATATTGTCAACCTCGGCACGGGACATGGCAGTTCGGTGCTCGAATTGATCCATGCATTTTCTCAGGCATGCGGTCATGATCTGCCCTATGTCATTGCGCCGCGCCGTGCGGGCGATATTGCGGAATGTTGGGCGGATACGAAAAAAGCAAAAGAAGTGCTCGGATTTACCACGCAGGTCACGTTGGCGGATATGTGCCGTGACAGTTGGAATTTTATCTGTCATCAGCGCGAACAGGCACATTGATGCACCAGCCGAGTGGTCAGACCCCTATGGTACAATTTTTATCATGGAATACAACAAAGCCTGTACACCTCGCACATGAGAGGGGGTACAGGCTTTGTCTGTTTATTTTTTCCGTCCGAACAGCCCGAGCAGGGCAGTGATGGCGAACATACCGGCGGTATAACCGGCGCAGAAGCGCCGCCATAGTCGTTTGATTCGTTTCATATCGTCAGTTCTTGAGCGAATGCATCGGCGCAGGGATGCGTCCGCCGCGGTTGATAAATTTTGCAGCGGAGAATGGATGCACATCCATAACCGGAGCGGAACCCAACAGACCGCCAAATTCCAATTCATCCCCGATCTGATGACCGATGGCAGGGATGATGCGGACAGCCGTGGTTTTGCAGTTGACAACACCAATGGCAGCTTCGTCTGCAATGATGGCGGAAATGGTCTCAGCCGGCGTATCGCCCGGAATGGCGATCATATCCAGACCCACGGAGCACACGGCGGTCATGGCTTCCAGTTTATCCAGATGCAATGCGCCTTCATGGACGGCATGGATCATGCCTTCGTCTTCCGATACCGGGATGAACGCACCGGACAGCCCGCCGACCGATGCGGACGCCATGACGCCGCCTTTTTTTACCGCGTCATTGAGCATGGCGAGAATGGCTGTTGTACCATGCGTGCCGCAGCATTCCAAACCGACTTCTTCCAGAATGCGTGCGACCGAGTCGCCGACAGCCGGCGTCGGGGCAAGGGACAGATCGACAATGCCAAACGGTACGCCCAGACGTTCGGATGCGATGGAACCGACAAGCTGACCCATGCGGGTGATCTTGAAAGCTGTCTTTTTGATGATATCGGCAACTTCATTGATGGAACAGTCACCGGCGCGTCGGATGGCGGAATGAACCACACCCGGACCGGATACGCCGACATTGAGTACACAATCGGATTCCCCAACGCCATGGAATGCACCGGCCATAAAGGGATTGTCTTCGACGGCATTGGCAAAGACCACCAGTTTTCCTGCGCCGATACACTGTTGATCGGCGGTCAATTCAGCCGTTTTGCGAATGACTTCGCCCATCATGCGCACGGCGTCCAGGTTAATGCCCGCTTTGGTGGAAGCGACATTGACCGAGGAACAAACCAGGTCCGTGGTTGCCAGCGCTTCCGGGATGGATTGAATGAGAATTTCATCGCCTTTGGCAAACCCTTTTTGTACAAGCGCGGAAAAACCGCCGACGAAATTTACACCACAGGTTTCTGCTGCGCGGTTGAGCGCCTGTGCCAGCGGGACATAGGAAGCGGCGTTGGTTGCCGCGCCGATCATGGAAATTGGGGTGACAGAAATGCGTTTGTGAATGATCGGAATACCCAATTCCGTTTCAATCTGTTCACCGGTTTTTACCAGATGTTCCGCCTTGCGCGTAATTTTTTCATATATTTTATCGGAAACGGCATGGATGTCATCAGAGATACAGTCGAGCAGGGAGATACCCATGGTAATGGTACGGATATCCAGATGCTCGTCCTCAATCATTTTGATGGTTTCCATGATGTCAAAGCTGTTAATCATCGTATGGGCTCCTCTCAAATGCGATGCATGGCGTTGAAGATGTCCTCATGCATCAGATGCACTTTCATACCCAATTCCACACCGTCGGCTTCCAACTGCGCGGTCAGCGCCGGGAAGCTGACGTCACAGTTTTCCAGATCGACCAGCATGATCATGGCAAACAAATCGCCGCCCATGATATTTTGACGGACGTCAACGATATTGACCGAGTGATCGCTCAGGGTATTGGAAATCCGGGCGATCACGCCCGTGCGGTCTTTACCTGCTACAGTTAACATTGCACGCATGTTTGTTTCCTCCTAGTGCGTTTGCGCCGCGTCAAGCGCGGCGAGAATGATGGGATTGGAAATCAGGAATCCGGCGTCGGTGAGACGCCAGCGGGTTCCTGTATGATTGATGTAGGTTTGCGGAAAGGCGGCAAGCGCCTGCTCAATGGGGACGGGGTCGCGCCCGAACGCGGTGCGGTAGTGGGCGGCATCCCAGCCATCCGACGTGCGCAGCGAGAGCATGATATATTCCGATGCGCGGTCAACGGTCTCGTCTTCCATCACGGGATGTGCATCGCCCGCCAGCCATGCGCCAAGATCGCGCGGCCATGCCAGGCGTTGCCCATTGAAATCGGCATGTGCGCCCGGACCGAAGCCCAGATAGGGCGATTGCGACCAATACCGGCTGTTGTGCCGGCTGCGCAGCTGCGGCGTCCGCGCAAAATTGGAAATTTCATAGTGTTCAAAACCTGCCTGCGCCAGCTTTTCACACAACAGCAGATACATATCCGCCTGTGTATCTTCATCGGGCACGACCGGGTTTTCACGGCCCAATGGCGTATGCGGTTCGACGGTCAGCCCATAACAGGAGACATGTTCCGGTTCCAGTGCAAGCAATGCGTCGATGGAGTGGGAGAGCTGTGCAAGGGTCTGCCCGGGTAATGCATACATCAAATCGACGCTGATATTGTCAAAACCCGCATATCTGGCGCGGAGATAGGCGTCCTGTGCCTGTGCAAAGGTATGGATGCGCCCAATCGCGCGAAGTTCCGTATCCTGTGCGGACTGGATGCCCATGGATAACCGTCCCACGCCGGCAGCATGGGAACGGGATAAAAATTCATCTGTCATCGAATCCGGATTGGCTTCTGCGGTAATTTCCGCATCCGAATCGACGGTATACAGCCGATGGATCTGCTCCAATAGTTGTGCGATCCGCGTACCGCCCAACAGGCTGGGTGTACCGCCGCCCAAATAAATGGTATCGATGGTATATGCGGTACAGTCCGGCGCTGCCTGTGCGAGCTGTACCGACAGGCGGTGCATATAGTCATCCCAGAGCTGCGGCTGCCCTGCCAGGGAATAGAAATCACAATAGGCGCATTTTGCCGCGCAAAATGGCACATGGATGTAAAGACCGAGTTTATTCTTCATCCAGTTTGAGTACGGCCATAAATGCTTCCTGCGGCACCTGGACAGAGCCGAGGGCGCGCATGCGCTTTTTGCCTTCTTTCTGTTTTTCGAGCAATTTTTTCTTTCGCGTGATATCGCCGCCATAACATTTGGCAAGCACGTCCTTGCGCATCGCCTTAATGGTCTCCCGTGCGATGATCTTGTTGCCGATGGCAGCCTGAACCGGCACTTCAAACAGTTGGCGCGGGATATTTTCCTTCAGCTTTTCGACGATTTTGCGGGCGCGTCCATAGGCCTTGTCCGTGTGGACGATGAAGGACAGCGCATCGACGGGATCGCCGTTGAGCAGGACGTCCAGCTTGACCAGGCTGGACCGGCGGTAACCGATCCATTCATAGTCGAGCGATGCATAGCCGCGTGTGCGCGATTTGAGCGCGTCAAAGAAATCATAGATGATTTCACCCAACGGCAGTTCATAATGCAGTTCCACGCGGTCGGTGTCGATGTACTGCATATCTTTATAAATCCCGCGCCGTTCCTGGCACAGCTCCATGATGTTGCCGACATATTCGCTCGGCGTCATGATATTCGCCTTGACATAGGGTTCTTCGGCATAGTCCAGCGTGGTGGGATCGGGATAATTGAGCGGATTGTCGATATATTCCTCCTCGCCGTCCGTGCGTTTGATTTTATAGATGACGCTGGGCGCTGTGGTGATCAGATCGAGGTCATATTCGCGTTCCAGACGTTCCTGAATGATTTCCATGTGCAGCAGACCGAGGAAACCGCAGCGGAAACCAAAGCCGAGGGCAATGGAGCTTTCCGGCTCAAAGGTCAGGGAAGCGTCGTTCAATTGGAGTTTTTCCAACGCATCGCGCAGGTCGGGATATCGTGCGCTGTCTGCCGGATATACGCCCGAAAAGACCATCGGCTGTACTTTGCGATAGCCGGGCAGCGGTGCGGCGGCACGATTTTCCGTGCCGGTTACGGTGTCGCCCACACGCGTATCGGATACATTTTTGATGGAAGCGGTGAAATAACCGACTTCGCCGGCGCACAGACCGTCTGCGGACGGCTCAAGCGACAGCGGATGCATATAGCCTGTTTCGACAACCTGAAACTGTGCGCCGGTCGCCATCATGGAAACCTTCATACCGGGCTTGATACAGCCCTCCATCAGGCGGATATAGACAATCACGCCGCGATATGCGTCATATTGGCTGTCAAAAATCAGGGCGCGCAGCGGCGCATCCGGATCGCCGTCCGGCGCAGGGATATCGCTGACAATGCGTTCCAGCACGTCCTGGATGTTGATGCCCATTTTGGCAGATACTTCCGGCGCATCTTCGGCGGGGATGCCGATGATTTCCTCAATTTCGTGCTTGGCACGTGCCGGATCGGCAGAAGGCAAATCGATTTTATTGACAACCGGCAAGACTTCCAGCCCGTGTTCAATGGCGAGATAGGTGTTGGCCAGTGTCTGTGCTTCAATGCCCTGTGTGGCGTCTACGACGAGCACTGCGCCTTCACAGGCGGCAAGTGAGCGCGATACTTCATAATTGAAGTCCACATGACCGGGCGTATCGATCAGGTTCATCTGATATGTGTTCCCGTCCTGCGCTTCGTAGTCCATGCGCACCGCACGGGCTTTGATTGTAATGCCGCGCTCCCGTTCCAGATCCATATTATCCAACAACTGGCTTTCCATTTCACGTTGGGTCACGGTATGGCATTGTTCCAACAGGCGGTCAGCGAGTGTAGATTTGCCGTGGTCGATGTGCGCCACAATCGAAAAATTGCGGATGAGAGATTGATCTTTCATGATTACTCCTTTTGCACTGCGCAGAAGCAAAGCTGCTGCGCAGCAGGCGTTCGCGGCGGCAGGTATGACCGCCGTTTTATCGTAAATACTAGTATATCATAGCATTTCGTGTGCGACAACGGAAATTGCGCATAAATACAACCGAAAACTTCCGTTGATGTACGGCGCGCACAGGATCTTTTTCAAAAAAGCGACAGGGGTTTGAGGTTGTATCTCCAGCGAATCCGATGACAGGCATGCGAGATCTTCTATGAAAAAACTGCCCAAATTGAGCGGGAAAATTCCGGTCTAAACGGTCAATTTTACACCGGTTTTCAACATTCACAAATTATTCACAGAAATTCCTTGCCTTTTCCTTGACATTGAGGAGGACGGGTGGTATCTTGTATTTAGCACTCAGGGACGTTGAGTGCTAACACTCGAAGTAAGACAGTGCCAAAGCACCCGGAGTCATCAGGAGGTGAATACCGTGGAGCTGTCCGCACGAAAGAAACTGATTTTAAAGACAATCATTGGCGACTACATTCGTACAGCAGAACCGGTTGGCTCCAAGGCCATTGCCAGCCGGCCGGAACTCGGATTTTCTTCCGCTACCATACGCAATGAAATGAGCGAGCTGGAGGAAATGGGGTATTTGGAGAAGCCACACACCTCTGCCGGACGGATCCCGTCGCCCGCAGGCTATCGCCTGTATGTCGATGAGCTGATGGGTCAGCCAAACCTCACCGCCGCCGACATCGACTGCATCAATTCCGTCATGAAGCTCAAAGTCAAAGAGCTTGACCGAATGGTGTCCGAAGCCGGCAAGCTGATCTCCAACCTGACCGATTATACGACGCTTGCCGTCACACCGATGATGCAGCGCGTCACCATCCGGAAATTTCAGATCATATCGGTCAGCCCGGTGGATTTTGTCATCGTCGTCGTCACAGACAACGGCGTCGTCAAAAACAAGATGCTGCGCACGGCAACGCCGGTTACTGCCGATGAGGCCGAGTTGCTCACCTATGTGCTCAATCAGACATTGACCGGAATTCCAGTCGATGCCATCACACCGCAACGGTTTGATATCGTCCGCCGCGCCGCAGGCGTCACCGCCCTGCTGACCATGGTTGCAGACTTCCTCGATGAGTTCATCGAGGAGATGAGCCAGCAGAAGGTATTTTTACAGGGCGCATCCAAGCTGTTGGCGTATCCGGAATATAAGGATGTGCACAAGGCGCAGGAACTGTTGGATTTCATCTCGGATGAGAGCAATATGCCTGCCCTGCGGACATTTACCCGTGATATTGACGGCGTGCGCATCACCATTGGACCGGAAAACGGTACAGGACCGATGCAAAACGCAAGCATGGTCTATGCGACCTATAACATCGGCTCGGTTGGACGCGGTTTGATCGGCATTGTCGGTCCCACCCGGATGGATTACGCCAAGCTGTCCGCGCGACTGGCGTTGTTTTCCAAAGGGCTGAACCGCTTGATCGCCGAGACATTTTTCGAGGAAGACTAGCATCCCGTTGCATAGCATAGCATTACCCCGCCGCAGCGTTGCGGCGATGGAGGAGGAACAACATGGAAACGAAAGACAGCGCAGAGCAGGAAATTGTTCAGGAAACGGTGGAAACTGCTGCTGCGGAGCAGACGGCACAAGCTGCTGAAGCGGCTGAGGCGGAACAGGCTGAAAAAACAGAACCGACTGCGGAAGAAAAACTGCAAAAGCAGTTTGACGAGTTGAATGACCGTTATATGCGCATGGCTGCCGAATATGATAATTTCCGCAAGCGGGTTGCGAAGGAACGCGATATGATCCGCTCAGAGGCAACCGGAAAGGCACTGACTGCCATTCTTCCGATTTATGATAACCTGGAGCGTGCATTGGCGCAGGAAACCGCCGATAGCGAATATAAAAAAGGCGTTGAAATGACAGCGCGGCAGTTTGAATCCGCGCTGGAGTCACTCGGTGTGGAAATCATCACTGCGGAGCCGGGCTCCGCATTTGATCCGACTGTACACAATGCAGTCATGCATATCGAGGATGAAACACTCGATGAAAATTGTATTGCGGAATGCTTCCAAAAGGGCTTCCGCCATGGCGACAAGATCATTCGCACAGCGATGGTCAAAGTTGCAAACTGAATGTATTTTGTGAAACAATATCTTTTCTTAATAGGAGGAATTAACTATGGGCAAGATTATCGGCATTGACTTGGGTACTACAAATTCCTGTGTCGCTGTTATGGAAGGCGGCGAAGCTGTCGTTATCCCGAACAGCGAGGGTTCAAGAACCACTCCGTCTGTCGTAGCATTTAATAAGCAGGGGGAGCGTATTGTCGGTCAGACAGCAAAGAATCAGGCTGTCACCAATGCGGATCGCACCATCATCTCCATCAAGCGTCATATGGGTTCGGATTACCGTGTTTCTATCGATGACAAGAAATATTCCCCGCAGGAAGTTTCTGCAATGATCCTGCAGAAGCTGAAGGCGGATGCAGAAGCTTATATCGGATCTTCCGTCACCGAAGCTGTCATCACAGTTCCGGCATATTTCACCGACGCACAGCGTCAGGCAACCAAGGATGCAGGCAGAATTGCAGGTCTGGATGTCAAGCGTATCATCAACGAGCCGACAGCGGCTGCACTGGCGTATGGTGTAGATAAGGAATCCGAGCAGAAGATCATGGTCTATGACCTGGGCGGCGGTACGTTCGACGTATCCATTCTGGAAATTGGCGACGGCGTTTTGGAAGTTCTGGCAACCGCAGGCAACAACCATCTGGGCGGCGATGACTTCGATCAGCGCATCATTGACTGGATGGCGTCTGAATTCCAGAAATCCAATGGCATCGACCTGCGCAATGACCGCATGGCGATGCAGCGCTTGAAGGAAGCGGCTGAAAAGGCAAAGATCGAGCTGTCCGGCGTTGCGACGACCACCATTTCCCAGCCGTATATCACTGCGGATGCAACCGGTCCGAAGCATTTGGAACTGACACTGTCCCGTGCAAAGTTCAATGAACTGACACATGATCTGGTAGAGGCTACCATGGGTCCGGTCAATCAGGCGATGAGCGACGCGGGTCTGTCTGCCGGCGACCTGGCAAAGATTCTGCTCGTCGGCGGTTCCACCCGTATCCCGGCTGTTCAGGAAGCTGTCAAGAAGATTACCGGTAAGGATGCATTTAAGGGCATTAACCCGGATGAATGTGTCGCAGTTGGCGCAGCCATTCAGGGCGGCGTACTCGGCGGCGACGTCAAGGACGTCCTGCTGCTCGACGTCACTCCGCTGTCCCTCGGCATTGAGACCCTTGGCGGCGTATGCACCAAGCTGATTGAGCGCAACACCACCATCCCGACCAAGAAGAGCCAGATCTTCTCCACCGCAGCGGATAATCAGCCCTCTGTTGAGATCCATGTCCTGCAGGGTGAGCGTGAGATGGCAGCGGATAACAAGACCCTCGGCCGGTTCAATCTGGATGGCATTGCTCCCGCACGCCGCGGCGTTCCGCAGATCGAAGTTACGTTTGACATTGACGCCAACGGCATTGTAAACGTATCTGCAAAGGATCTGGGTACAGGCAAGGAGCAGAAGATCACCATCACAGCATCCACCAACCTGTCTGATGATGAGATCAACAAGGCGGTTCAGGATGCGGAGAAGTTTGCAGAAGAGGATAAAAAGCGCAAGGAACAGGTTGAGATCCGCAACAATGCGGAGCAGATGGTATTCCAGTGCGAGAACACACTCAGTGAGCTGGGTGACAAGATTGATGCATCTGAAAAATCCGCGGTTGAAGCTGAGATTACCAAGGTCAAGGATGCACTCAAGGGCACAGATACCGATGCGATCAAGGCGGCTTCTGACAGCCTGATGGCGAAATTCCAGGAGATTTCTGCAAAGATGTATCAGCAGGCAAATCCGCAGGGTACGGATCCGAACGGCTTTGCAGGCGGTGCACAGGGCGGTGCACAGACCGGCGCAAACGGCGAGCAGTACTATGACGCAGATTTTAAGGATGTTTCTGACGACAAGTAATCCAACATAAACAAGACGGCAGGCAGGTTGGGCTTCAACCTGCCTTGTCGGCTGTTCAGATCAGAAATTGTATCGGTCCGGACAGCCGCGAGAGAACCTCAGTTTTCATTCCGGCGACACGGTTCATCCCGGTTCGCCCCTTACATTTGCAGGAGGGTCATAGCATATGGCTGATAAAAGAGACTATTACGAGGTGCTTGGCGTCAGCAAGGGTGCGACCGATGACGAGATCAAAAAGGCGTACCGCAAGCTGGCAAAAAAATATCACCCCGATTTGAATAAAAATAACCCGGAAGCTGCCGAAAAATTTAAAGAAGCTGGAGAGGCATATGAGATCCTGTCCGATAAGGAAAAACGCGCACGATATGATCAGTTTGGATTTGCCGGCGTCGATCCGAATTATGGCGCAGGGCAGGGCGGCTTCAGCGGCGGCTTTGGCGGCTTTGAAGACATTGATCTCGGCGATATTTTTGGCAGCTTTTTTGGCGGCGGTTTCGGCGGCAGTTCCTCACGGCAGAGCCGTGCCAATGCGCCGCGTCAGGGTGAATCCATCCGTCGTTCCGTCGTATTGACCTTTGAAGAGGCGGCATTTGGCTGTGAGAAAGAGATCACCATTGACCGCATGGAAACCTGTACCGAATGCGGCGGCACCGGTGCGGAAAAAGGGTATACACCGGAAACCTGTCCGACTTGCCATGGCACGGGTACCGTACAACAGACACAGCGGACGCCGTTTGGCACGTTCTCCAGTTCTGCACCGTGTTCCAACTGCCGCGGTACGGGCAAGATCATGAAAAAACCGTGTAAAAAATGCCGTGGCACGGGTACAGAGCGCCGCACCCGCACGCTCAAAGTTTCCATCCCGGCGGGTATCGATGACGGTCAGAGTGTTGCACTGCGCGGTCAGGGCGGCGCAGGGACAAACGGCGGTCCGGCAGGCGACGTCATTGTAACCGTATCCATCCGTCCCCATCCGCTGTTCCAGCGCGATGGCTATGACGTATGGTGTGAGGTCCCGATTTCGTATGCACAGGCATGTTTGGGCGACGAACTCATTGTTCCCACCGTGGACGGCAAGGTGGAATATACCATGCCGGCAGGTACACAGCCGGGAACGGTCTTCCGCATGCGCGGCAAAGGCATTCAGATGGTCAATGGGCGAGGACGCGGTGACCAGTATGTCAAAGTCACACTTGAGGTGCCGAAGAATCTGAATGACCGGCAGAAGGAGCTGCTGCGCCAGTTAGAGGACAGCGACGCGCCGCAGAACCATCCGGGTCGCAAGTCATTCCGTGACAAGATGAAGGATCTGTTCGGCAAAAAAGATTGATGATATGTGGGAAAAAGCGTGTTGCACCATGGAGCAACACGCTTTTTTATGGTTAATAAATGGCAATCAAATTGACTTGTGTGTTCAAATATAGTACCATAAGGACAAATACGTACAGGAGAGCTTCCGAGAGAAAGGATATCGTATGAATCATGATTTCTTTGGGCAACAGAGCCCATTCGAGGACAATCCATTTGGACAGGGTCCGTTTGACAAGGGAAACCATCCGCCAAAGGTGGATTGGAAGCAGATGTTCCGTAAGTTGGGCAGGAAAAAGCCCGAAAAACCGCAGGAGAAGACCAAAGGCAGCCGCATTGTACTGACGGCTGTGCTGTTTGTACTTCAATTATTTGTGCAGTTTTATGTTTCACTGCCGGCCATCAACATTCAGAGCACTGGATTCTGGGTGTTTGTGGGCGAAAATTTAATTATTCTGCTTGTGCTGACCAGCGTGCTGTGCAAAGGTTCGTTTGCATCCAACCTTCGCCGGGTGTGTCTGGCAGTGATCGGTGTGGGCGTCGTTGCATTTTTTGCGCTGGTGTTGCTGTCCAGCCCGATTTTACAGTCCCATCGCTATGCATCACTCATGCAGGATTCCATCCAGCAGAAGGAAATTGAAGAATATACCCCCACCATTGACAATGTGCCGCTGCTCGATAAGGACAGCGCGACGCGTCTGGCCAACCGTGCGCTGGGCAATCTGGTTGATGAAGTGTCGCAGTTCGAGCTGTATGACAGCTATCAGGTAACCGTTGACGGCGCGCCGGTTCGTGTCCAGCCGCTGGATTATGTGGGCTTTATCAAATGGTTTATGAACCGCAGCGAAGGGATTCCAGCGTATATTACCGTTGACATGAAGACGCAAAATACCCAAATTGTCCGTCTGGAAGAGGGCAAAGGCATGAAATATTCTCAGCAGGCATATTTTAATGACAATCTATTGCGGCATGTGCGCTTCCATTATCCGTGCGATATATTGGGCAGCCCACATTTTGAGCTGGATGAATCGGGTAACCCATATTGGGTCTATCCTGTGTTGGAACATGAAATCATGCTGTTCAGCGGTACCGACATCAAGGGCGTCATTACGGTTGATCCGGTGACAGGTGAATGTGTGCGCTATGAACAGGGCAGCATCCCGGATTGGATTGACAATGTATACAGCCCGGAAATTGTCATGCAGCAATATGACTGGTATGGCAGCTATCAAAATGGCTGGCTCAACTCGGTGATTGGGCAGAAGGGTGTTGTACAGACCACAGAGGGATATAACTATATCCCCAAAGGCAATGACCTGTATATCTACACCGGCGTGACATCGGTTGTCAGTGATGAATCCAACATCGGCTTTATTTTCACCAATTTGCGCACACGCGACACGGAATTTTATGAGATCGCAGGTGCAGAGGAATTTTCCGCGATGGAGAGTGCGGAAGGCGTAGTACAGCACCTCAATTATAATGCGACGTTCCCCATCCTGTTGATGATTGAAGGGCAGCCGACGTATACGGTGGCGCTCAAGGACAATGCAGGTCTGGTCAAACAGTATGGCATGGTCAATATGGCGCAGTATCAAATTGTAGCGACCGGCGCGAGCATCCAGGATTGTCAGACCAATTACCGCAAGCTGCTCGAGAGCAGCGGCGCAGAAGTCACGCAGTCTGCAACAGAGGAAAAAACCGGCGTGATTGACGATGTGCGCACAGCGGTCATCAGTGGCACAACGTATTATTATATCCGTTTGCAGGGTGAGGAGGTATATTATATCCTCAGTGCAGCGGACAATGAGCAGGCTGTCCTGCTGAACACGGGCGACACCGTGACGCTGCATGTCGAGACGGCAGATGAAGGCAAGGAGCTGCAAAAAGCCGCGCTCGAAGGCGCGACAGCGGCAGAAGCCGCACAGCCTGAGACCGATACTGTGACGGAAGAAGCAGTACAAATCGACGGGCAGGAATAATGGAAAAAAGCAGGGGATGCGTAACCATCCCCTGCTTTTTGTATGAAGGAAACGTTATTTTGCTTTTACTTTGATCCACAATTCGGACAGCTTTTGACGCAGCACTTCATTGTCGCGGAAGACTTCATCCTTTTCGTAGCCGGAACGCGGGATATAGGCTTCATTGCCCTCGTAGACGCCCCCTTCCCCATACGCATCCGCCATGACTTCGGCATTGGATGAGGTATAGCCCACCGTCTCCGTGTTGTCCATCGATGCATCATAGGTCAGGACATAATTGATGAACAGATTGGCAAGCTCCGGATTGGCAGCGTTTTTCGGGATGACCATGGCGTCGCTCCAGATATTTGTGCCCTGATCGGGACAGTAATAGCCCATATCCGGGTTTTCCGACAGGATATATGCGGCGTCGCCGCTGTACACAATACCAATGTCTTTGATGCCGTTGATCATGTTGTCGATGATTTCATCGGTGACATAGACCGGATTCATCGTGTCATCGACGTTGCACAACCATTCATAGGCGGCGTCGATTTCCTCTTCGTTGTCGGTATTCATCGAATAACCCAGTGCTTTGAGCGCCATCATAAACGAATCGCGTTCGGAATCGTAGATATATAGCCGACCGGCATATTTTGTATTGGACAGGATGTTCCAGCCCTCGCGTTCGAGGTCGTCAAGGGAAACCGTATTTTTGTTGTAGACAATACCGACGGAACCCCAGAAATATGGGATGGAATAGGTGTTGTCCACATCATAATCCAATCCGCGGCAGTCCTCGGACAGCAAATCAATGTTGGTGATGATCTCTTTGTCCAATGGCTGGAGATAGTTCTCCCTGATCAGACGTTCGATCATATAATCGGATGGGATGAGCACATCATAACTGTCGCCTGCGCTGAGCTTGGTGTACATCATCTCATTGGAGTCGAAATATTCCATGATCACATGACAATCATATTCCTCTTCAAAGTTTTCAATGAGGGTTTCACCGGTATATTCGCCCCAGTTATAAATTTTTAAGGTATCAGAATCGCCGGAAGAGGTGTTGGTTCCATCAAATTCTGTACCCGGTCCGCCACAGCCGGACAACAGACTGAGCAGCAATGCGCCGCTGAGTACGGCGGAAAGCCATCGGTGTTTCATGCAGTTTCCTCCTTTTTCCGACGCCCTATGGCGCGGTCGCGGATGATCGGGATCAGGTTGAACAGGATCAGTACCGCCGTGATAATGACAATGACCAGGGTGGAAATGGCATTGATCGACGGATTGATGCGTTTGGACATCGTGTAAACCAGAATCGAGATATTCTGTACGCCATTGCCCGTGACGAAATAAGAAATCACAAAATCGTCAAAGGACATGGTAAATGCAATGAGTGCGCCGGAGACAATGCCGGGCATGAGCTGAGGGATAATCGCATACCACAATGCCTGCCAGGGATTGGCGCCCAGATCGAGCGCAGCGTCTGCCAGATTGGGATCGAGCGTGCGCAATCGCGGCGTGATGGACAGCATGACATAGGGCGTACAGAATGCGACATGTGCGAGCAGCAGCGTGAGGAAGCCCTTGCTGATTTCCATCGTTGCAAAGAACATCAGCAGACCGATGGCCGTGACGATATCGGGATTCATGATGGGCAGGTCATTGATGACGCCGACTGCTGAACGCAGGGGACGGCTGCATTTGGACAGCCCGATGACAGTAATTGTGCCAATGATGGTGGACAGGACAGTCGCAAGGATTGCGATGAGAAATGTCATCCAGATTGCATTCATCGTGGTGGATGAGGAGAACATCTTTTCATACCAACGCAGGGAAAAACCGGAAAAATGTGTCAACGAACGCGACGAATTGAATGAAAAGATAACTGTATAGACAATTGGGATATAAAAAAATGCGATGACTGCCGCCAGAATGACACGTGTGAGCGGAAAACTCTTTTTTTTCATACTTCAATCCCCCTGTTGCGATCAATGCGGCGGGTCAGGAACATAGACAGCATGATGATCACCGCCATAATGAGAGAGAGCGCACTGCCGAAGCTCCAGTTGCCTGAGGTGAGAAATTGTGATTCGATGACATTGCCGATCAGGACATATTGTCCGCCGCCCAGCAGCTTCGGGATGAAGAAGGAGGAGACAGCGGGCAAAAATACCAGCGTGATGCCGGAGACAATGCCGGGTATGCTCATCGGCAAGGTGACTTTGACAAATGCCTGTGTGCGGTTTGCCCCGAGGTCGCTTGCCGCTTCAAGAAAAGACGGATCCATTTTGGACAGGGACGTATGGATTTCCAGGATCATGAACGGAAGGAAATTGTAAACCATGCCCAGGACAACCGCAAAGTCGGTGTACATCATCTGGATCGGACCAATGCCAAATAAACCGAGCAGATGGTTGAGCAGACCGTCGTCTTGCAGGATGCCCACCCATGCATAGGTGCGCACGAGCATATTGATCCAGGTGGGCAGTGTGATGACAAGGATGAGGAAGGTGCTGCGTTTGCCGGCGCGCGCAATGGCATACGCTGCGGGATACCCCAGGATCAGACAGACAATGGTGGTCAGGATCGCCACGCGCAACGAACGCAGCAATACTTGAATAAAGACGGCGTCGCTGAAAAAGCGCGCAAAATTTGCCAGTGTAAACTGCCCCTGGAAAAACGCTGTGCCTTCGACGGTGAATGCATAGGCAATGATGAGCAGCATCGGGATGACGATCAGGACAGAGATCCACACCACATAGGGATACGACATCGAACGGAATTGTTTCATATGCTCACCCCTTCTTCATGATGTGCAGGTCATCCGGTGTGAATTGCAGACCGACGATATCGCCCGGTTCGGTGCGGTCGGTCGTATCCACCTTGTATTCCATGCCCTGCGTGGCGAACGTGACGTCATATACGCCCGGTGTAATGGTTTCCCAGTCAAACGTATAGATGACGTCCGTGATGCGGATGCGCGCGCCTTCGTCCTCCGGCGCAAGGCTCCACGCCGAAGCGTCTGCCCATACCATCAGGTCATTGTCCAGCGTCAGGGATTCTTTGATGTCATCGACCGACTTGGAGAAGTTGACGGCATAAATTTCTTCCTGATATTCCTCGGATTGCACACGGTTTGCATCTTCTACAATCATATCGACGGTGATAGACGTGCCCGCCGCAGTGCGGAAGGTGACCGGATAACGACCATTTTCCGGGCGGATGGAGTAGGAAATTTTGCTGATGGATATGCCCTCTTCGGTATCTTTTTTCCATGCCTGTGCATTGGCGCGGGCAATAATTTTTGCATCCGTCAGTTCTTCGACGTCTTCCGCGTCCAGATAGAAGCTGTCGGCGTCGATCAGCTCGCCGGCCTCCTCGTTGACAACCGGCTGATCGGTGGAGACATTCATTTTGACTGTAATCGATGTGCCGCGGCGCGTCTCAACAATGGTCTCATAGTGTACGCCTTTGAACAGGACGGATTTGACCATGCCGCGCAGTTTGCCCTGTTCAGGCGGGACGATGTCCAGATCTTCCGGACGGATGACAACGTCAACTTCTTCATCGGGGGCAAAGCCGCCGTCCACACAGTCAAACGGATGACCGTCAAAAATGACACGGCGGTCGCATGGCATGACGCCATCGACAATGTTGCTTTCACCGATAAAGTTTGCCACATAGCGGTTGACCGGTTCGTTATAGATGTCAACAGGGGAGCCGATCTGTTGGATGGAACCTTCCTTCATGACAACGATTTTGTCCGACATGGTGAGCGCTTCTTCCTGGTCATGCGTGACAAAGATAAAGGTGATGCCGACTTCCTGTTGGATTTTTTTCAGTTCACGCTGCATATCCTTGCGCAGTTTGAGGTCAAGGGCGCCAAGCGGTTCGTCGAGCAGCAATACCTTGGGCTCATTGACCAGTGCGCGTGCGATGGCGACGCGCTGCTGCTGCCCGCCGGACATCTGGTTGATGCGGCGCTGTTCAAAGCCGGCCAGACCGACAAGGCGCAGCATGCGGCTGACTTTCTGTTCAATGATATCCTTTGGTTCTTTTTTGAGATTCAGACCAAAAGCCACGTTGTCATACACATTGAGGTGTGGGAACAGCGCATATTTCTGGAATACCGTGTTGACTTCGCGTTTATATGGCGGCAGACCGGAGATGTCCTGTCCGCCGAATACGACTTGTCCGGCATCCGGGTCCAGAAAACCTGCAATGATGCGCAGCAATGTCGTTTTGCCGCAGCCGGACGGACCGAGCAGTGTGACAAATTCATTTTCATAAATATCCAATGAAATGCCGTCGAGTACGCGCTGCCCGTCAAATTCCTTGACGATGTTCTTGATTTCAATCAGTTTGTTCATATCCTTCTCCTAACCCGGACAGAAAATGTCCTAAAATAGCGGTGGGGTGCTGACCCATAACACCTGTGCCGTTGTTTTTTTGTCGTTGCGAAGATAATGACCCTGTTTGCCGTCCAGATAGAAGGTTTCCCCTTTGTGAACGGTATAGACAGCAGTATCAGCGACCAATGTGACCGTGCCGGCGATCACATAGCCAAATTCTTCGCCGCCATGCGGACCGGACGGAAATGATTGTCCGCCCTGTGGCAATTCGACGAGGATGGGTTCCATTTTATTTTTCTGTGTATTGGGCACGATCCAACGGATGGTGCAAGCGTCGCGCATGTCCTCAAAAAAATCTGTCTGCCGAAATACAATTTGTTCCTCTGCCGTATCACGGAAAAATTCTGACAGGGAAGAACCGAGTGCTTCGAGAATATCTGCGAGTGTGGCGATAGATGGACTGGTCAAATCCCGTTCCAACTGGGACAGGAAGCCTTTGGTCAGCTCACATCGGGAGGCGAGTTCTTCCAACGTCAGCCCCTGTTGGGCACGCAGCCGCTTGATTTTTGAACCGATTTCCATTTTGTTTCCAGCGTGTTTGCCGGAGCACCTCCTTTTCCTGTTCTTTACCAATACTAAACTTTTTGTAATTGTTTATCGAACTTGCAATACTTATTATACACATCCTGCGCGTGAGCGCAACAGTTTTTTTCTATCACACCAGAAAAATTTCCAAATGGTTGCAAGAAATTGGTATAGTACGGTTTATTTTGGGTCATACTGAGGGTACTGGAGGTGCTGAGATGAAAAAAACAAATGATGCTGCGCGGTGGTGGAGCGAAGACAAGGGTTTTTACATGATTCTTCTGCTGTGTGTCATGGCAGTGGCTGTCGCGGCATATGTGCTGTTCGTGTCGCCGCAGACGGTGGAGGTAGATCCAACAGATGGCTATCTGTATGAAGCGGATGACAGTGTGAGCGCATCGGAACCGCTTGACCGTGTGCCGGCAATGGAAACCGAGACTGCCGCAGAGCAGACAGAGGAGATCCAGGAGGATGCAGAGGCTTCGACTGCAACGACTGGTACAGAGCAGGCAGAACAGGACGAGCCGGAGCAGACAGTTGCTGTGTTGACCTTTACGCCGCCGATGGACACGGATATATCCCATGCTTTTTCCGGGGATACGCTGGAATACAATGAGACGACGCGCGACTGGCGCACACATGACGGTGTGGACTATGCGGGCGAAGAGGGCGACGAGGTGCGTGCGATTGCTGACGGTACAGTACTCCGCGTCGGAGAGGATACCATTTATGGGAAATACGTCGTGCTCAGCCATGCACAGGATATGAACAGTTTATATGCGGGGCTGGATGACGTCACTGTTTCCGAAGGTGACAGTATAACCGGTGGGGATTCGTTTGCAAAGTTAGGAAGCCCCATGCCATTGGAACAGGATCTCGGTGTGCATTTGCACCTGGTTGTGACGCAAAAAGGCAGCACAATTGACCCAGCAAGCCTATTTTAATCCAAATGTGAGGCTATACGTGGCAAAAATATTTTTGCGATGTATTGACTTCTTCCGATGCAATGCGGTATAATAACAACAGAATCGGTCAGAGATGGACGGTTCCAACAAAATTTAATTTTGTTTAAAGCACGGTCACATCCCCCAGATAGTGCTTTATATCATCCCCAATTTGCATGTTGTGTTTATTATCCCCCAAACTTCCACGACATGCAGGAACGCCGAATGCTTCCCCGCATTCGGCGTTCCTCTTTTTGGCGCGTCAGCGAAAAAAAGGGCTGTGAAAAAATGAGGAATCATTTTTTCACAGCCTTTTATGATTTTGTATAGAGTTTTTGCAGACGAGGACGTGGGATGTATGGTTGGATCAGATATACGTAATACCAAAGCGATTCCCGTGCGGGAAGGATGCCATGTTATCGGACGATGATTTGCTCCATGATTGCACCGATGGGCGCATCAATGGTCAGATTTGCACCTGTGGAACGTTGGGTCTGTCCCTTGTTGATGACAACCAGGTTCTTGCCGTTAAAATAATGGATCAAGCCTGCAGCGGGATAGACGGCCAGTGAAGTGCCGCCGATGATGAGCATGTCTGTTTTTGCGAGATGGCGCACGCTGTCCTGGAGCGTCTGCTCATCCAGTGATTCCTCATACAATACGACGTCCGGTTTAAGCATGCCGCCGCATTCGCATTTCGGTACGCCGCCGCATTGCCTGACATAGTGTGCGTCGTAAAATTTGCCACAGCGCTGGCAGTAATTGCGGTGGACGGAACCGTGCAGTTCCAAGACCGTTTTGCTTCCGGCAGCCTGATGCAGACCGTCAATGTTCTGTGTGATGACGGCAGTCAGTTTTCCCGCCTGTTCCAGTTCCGCCAACTTGCGATGGGCAGCGTTGGGCTGTGCATCCAGCGCGAGCATTTTGTCCTGATAAAACCGGAAAAATTCTTTCGGTTGGGACACGAAAAAGGAGTGGCTGAGGATCGTTTCCGGCGGGAATTTGTATTTCTGGTTGTATAAGCCATCCACACTGCGGAAATCCGGGATTCCGCTCTCTGTGGATACGCCTGCGCCGCCGAAAAAGACAATGCGTTTTGATTCGTCAATCATCTGCTGCAAAATCGCAAGTTGTTTTTTCACATCCATAAGTATCCTCCTTTTTCTGAACAATCAGATTTTCTTACTTTACGATGGAAACCGTATTTTGTGCGCGTTCATGTACGGTTGCAGGCGCTGCTGCATAGCCAAGAGAAGCAGCGGAATTGACAATATGGGTCTCCGGCACGCCAAATTCAGTCAGCAATGCGCGGACTTCCGGCGCGTCACAGGTATCGCGTACCTGGTTAATCCAGCAGCTTCCCAGACCGAGTGACGTGGCTGCCAACAGGACATTTTCCAATGCGGCGGCGCCGTCAAGCATGCTGTTGCGGTTGTCCCGTTCACCGGAGACAATAAAAAATGCAGTCGGCGCGTAGAAATTGTAGTTTGCCGGGCGATTGTCCGCCTTGCGGATGGCAGCCGCGAGCTGTTGGATTTTTTCCGAATTGGTAATCAGTGTAAAATGCCATGTCTGTTTATTCATACCGGATGGCGCCCACACAGCAGCAGTAATCAGATCATCTAATTTTTCCTGCTCAATCGGCTGATCGGTAAAGCTCCGGCAGGAATGACGGTCGAGCATATTCTGAATGATATCGTTCATGAGACAAAACACTCCTTATCAAAAATATTGAATGATTATATTTTAGTATAATGCACTGCGCTGCCGGATGCAAGCATGATCT
>CALWUF010000027.1 GCA_944384655.1 uncultured Butyricicoccus sp.
CTTTGAGCGGACGCGTCAGCATATCCGACAGGAACCAACTGATAATCAATGTGAGCACCAGCGTGATGGCAACAATAAACACATAGCTGCGCATAATGGTACGCATCAGACCGGTGGTGGAATCGGAGGGGGTTGCCGCTATCACCAGTCCAACGGTCTCCCCGGCGTCATCCACACAGTTCGCACCGGCGATAAAATAATTTTCCGAAAACAGGCCGCTGACATTGCCAAGCCCAAAATAGGAACCCCTTTCCCTGATGGAATTCACCAGTTGACCGCTGACTGCGCCCTGAATCTGATCTTCTTCAATGCCATCGTCCTTCGGCATGGAACAAATCAATACATTCCCCTGTTTGTCCGTCAACAAGATGGTACAACCGCTGACTGCCGCCTGTTGATCCAGATATGTTTTGATAAATGTATTGCCCTGTGTTTGTAAAAACGCGGTATTGTCTTCCACAATCGCATCGACATAGCCAACTGTTGTCTCCAGCTGTTCCTGCTTTTCCTTTACGGAATATCGGCTGACCTGCGCCATGAACACGCCGCCCGCAAATGTGAAGCTGATGAGGATGAGCAGTGCAAACGCCAAATAATTCTTGACAAAAATATTTCTCATGAATCAATCCCTGGTTTCAAACTTATAGCCGACGCCCCAGACTGTTTTGAGTTCCCATTTGTCGCTGACGCCTTCCAGCTTTTCGCGCAGGCGTTTCACGTGCACATCGACGGTACGTGTGTCGCCGAAATAGTCAAATCCCCAGACATCATCCAGCAATTGCGCGCGGGTAAACACACGGTTCGGGCTGGATGCCAGGAAATACAACAGTTCAATTTCTTTCGGCGGCGCATCGACGCGTTTTCCGTCGATAATCAAGTCATACGCCTGCTTGTCTATGGTCAATTTATCAAACGAAATTTTCCCGCTGTCCTCCGGCGCAAAGCGGCGGAATACTGCGCGCACGCGCGCAACCACTTCACGCATATCCAACGGCTTGACGATGTAATCATCTGCACCCATCTCCAGACCGTTGACCTTATCAAATGTCTCGCCCTTGGCGGTCAGGATGATGATCGGCACTTTGCTCTCCGCACGGATGATCTTACAGACCTCCCAACCGTCCATAACCGGCATCATCACGTCCAATAAAATCATGTCCGGATTGACTTTGCGCCATTGCGCAACGCCTTCTTCGCCATTTTCCGCTTCCGTAATTTCATATCCCTCGCGTTCGAGGTACAAACGCAGAAGCTCCCGGATATTTCCATCGTCTTCTACGATCAGAATTTTCTTGCTCATGCCCACTCCTCCTGTTCGTTACGATATGGTTCGTTTTTATTATACGGTATTTTATGGCGAAATTCATCACTTTTTTGTAAACGAGGGAAAAACACCGCAAAAAAATCCGGTTCACACCTGTGTGTCAACCGGATGATTTCCATCTGTCTATTTACGATTCTTCCTCATTTGTAGGGGATGCCAGGGCTTCCACCACAGCCAACGTGCCCTCGCTGTTGAACACGCCATCCAGCGCTGCGTTGCCATCATACATCGCCCATACGTCTCCGCTGGAAAATACCGGGATAACTTCCGCAGTATCTGACGCCTCTTCAACCGTTTGCATCACGGATTCCGCATCCTCCGCGCTGTCCGCCGGGATAAACAACCGGTCCGCTGCACGCAGTAACGCGCTGACATCGCCGGTTGGAATTCCATCCTCCACACCGTTTGCAGAAAGCTCCATCAGATCAGACAGGGAATCCGCCGACAGGCTGACGGCAGCGCCATCTGCGGCATGCCGGATCTCCTCGAACACATCCAGTAAAACCGATGCCTGATCATCCGGATCGCGGTCAAACGCCGCACGGTCGAGATGTCCGCGCGGTGGAAATGTGAAATCGGCAAGCATCAGCTCATCACAGCCCACCTCTACCGCACGCTCCGCGATATCGCACAGATATTGCGCCACATCGTCATTGGTCGGGTCGAGCCAACGCGTATTGTCATAATCCAGCCATGTGCCGCCCGTTTCAAATTGAATGGCAAGGTCAGAATTATAACTTGTCGCGCGCTCATCGTGCAGGCAATAGATCCGTCCAATGACATGCACGCCTGCATCTTTGAACGCACCAATCACCTCTTCCAGCGCATCTGCATCGCTGTCTACAAAATCATCCACCTCGTCGATCTCCCTGGTATCGACGGAAAGATTGAGATCGCCTCCGTCATCCTTGATGTTCACGACAACCGTATCGAGCGCACCGCTCTCTGCCAATGCCAAAATGCGGTCGCTTTGATCCACAACCACACTCGCCGCGAGCATGACCATGCGACTGTGCGGTTCTTCCGGTTCGGATTCCGGCTGCTCCACAGGCGTTTCCTCCTGCGGTTGTTCGGACTCCGGTGCACTCCCCGCCCCTTCGAGCTGCTGCGCCTCCTGCGCCAGCACACCGTACCGGTCGATGACATGTGCACCGTCCTCATCGAATGACAGGCATTGTGCGACAAAATAGACGCCCACGGCAACAACCAGTACCGCTACAATCAAGACAGCGGCCACCGTGCGGCGGATGCGGGATTGATTGGGTTTGCGATGGTTGTCCATGGGCGTCTCCTCTTGACAATGAAAATTCAGTTTAACCGGCAGGATTTATTTATCTGCCGGCGCGGAAGCTGCTTCCTGTGCCTTCTTGGCAGCGGCAGCCTTTTCCATGGCAGCCTTTTTGGCAGCCGCCTGCTTTGCCTTCAGTTCCTGAAGCTCTTTGATCTTTTCCGGGGTATTCCACGGCTCAATGATGTGGCGCGGGCAAGCCTTTGCACACATCTGGCAACCCTTACACTTATCGTAATCGATAACCGGCAGATTGCCTTCCATATGGATGGCGTCGAACTTACAGGTCTTTTCACACAAACCACAGCCGATACAACCGACTGCGCATGCGTCCATAACTTCCTTGCCCTTTGCCTTGGAAGAACAGTCTATGCGGACCGGATTCTTCTCCGGAACAAGAGAGATAATATGTTTCGGGCATGCCGCAACGCACTTGGAACATGCCGTACACTTGGAAGCGTCTACCTTTGCAACGCCGTCAACGACATGGATTGCGCCGAACGGGCAAGCCTTTTCACAAGTGCCCAGACCAAGGCAGGCAAAGGCACATTCTTTATAACCATTTGCAACACGGATGGCGCCCAGGCAATCCTCAATGCCTTCATACTGCGCACGGTTCTTTGCATTGCTGCAAGTGCCGGAGCAGTGTACATGCGCGATCATCTTTTCAGACTCCGTGACTTCAACGCCCAGAACCGCAGCAATTTTCTCCGCTGCCGCTGCGCCGCCGACCGGGCAGCCGTTGACCGGCGCTTTGCCCTCGACAATGGCGGTTGCCAGACCATTACAGCCTGCGTAACCGCAGCCGCCGCAGTTTGCGCCCGGCAGGCACTCCTGGACTGCCGGAATGCGCTCATCGACTTCGACGGCAAAGATTTTGGATGCGAATGCGAGGATCAGACCGAACAGCAAGCCCATGACGCCCAGAACCAGCACCGCATAAACAATACTCATCATTTGTGATTCAACTCCTATTCTCTGACCGTCGGGTTTACCAGATCTTCATACCGCTGAAGCCCAAGAATGCCATCGCCATCAGAGATGCAGAAACCAGCGCGATCGGGAAGCCCTCAAAGCACTTCGGATAGTCGGCAGATGCAGCCAGGCGCTCACGGATGGATGCAAACAGCACGATGGCCAGCGTAAAGCCCAGACCGCCGGTAATACCGTAAACGATGGATTCAAGGAAATTATAATCATTCTGTACATTCTGCAGCGCAACACCCAGAACGGCACAGTTGGTGGTAATCAGCGGAAGGAAAATACCCAGCGCCTGATACAGTGACGGCATGGACTTCATCAGGAACATCTCAACAAACTGTACGAGTGTCGCGATGACCAGAATAAATGCGACCGTCTGCATGTAACCCAAGCCCAGCGGAACCAAAACGAACGTGTTAATCAGCCACGTGACAGCAGACGCCAGACCCATAACAAAGGTTACGGCCATACCCATGCCGGCAGCCGTGTCAATCTTCTTGGATACGCCAAAGAACGGGCAGCAGCCGAGGAACTGGGACATAATGAAGTTATTGATCAGGACTGCGCCGAGAGCAATCGATAAAATACTCGTCATAGTCTATTACTCTCCTTTCTTGAGCAGCTTCTGCATGACTGCAATGACAAAGCCCAATGTCAGGAAGCCGCCTGCCGGCAGGATCATGATGGTAGCCGGCTGGCTGAATACGGTGATTGCGCCGCCGCCAATCGTGCCTGCACCCAGCAGCTCACGGATGACAGACATAATGCACAATGCCAGCGTAAAGCCCAGACCCATAACCAGACCATCGACAGCGGATGCGCCAACCGAATTTTTGGACGCATATGCCTCGGCGCGGCCGAGGATGATGCAGTTAACGACGATCAGCGGGATGAACAGACCGAGCGACGCGGACAGCGACGGGATAAAGGCCTGAAGCAACAAATCGACCATCGTAACGAAAGCTGCAATGACAGTGATGTACGCTGCGATACGAACCTTATTTGGAATAATTTTGCGCAGCAGGGAAATAACAATATTAGAGCAGATCAGTACGGCAGTTGCGGAAAGACCCATGCCGACGCCATTGACCAACGACGTTGAGGTCGCCAATGTCGGGCACATACCGATCAACTGAACCAGTACCGGGTTATTGGTAACCAGGCCCTCTTTTAAACTTTTTGCAAAGCTCATCTCTTATGACCTCCTTAACCCTGTTCCGCAGCGAAAATCGCAGCGGCGTTGACGCCTTCCGAAACTGCACGGGAGGTGATGGTGGCGCCGGTCAGCGAGACGATCGAACCGCCGTCCTTGGCAACTGCAACCGTGCCGTCAGTCGGCTGACCGACAAACTGTGACTGGAACTCTTCTTCCATGCACAGTGCGCCCAGACCCGGGGTCTCAGACGCAGCGGAAATGACCGAAATGCCGGTGACCGTGCCATCTGCGCCAATACCGACCATGGTATCAACTGCGCCGCCAAATCCGGTCGGAGCAACTTCCACGCAGTAGCCTGCGTCCGCGCCATCTTTTGTCATCTTATATGCGGAAACAATTTCAACTGCTGTACCGCTCTCCGTGGTAACCGTGGTGCCTTCTGCAACCTCGATCTGCTCGGAGTCGGCATCCATAACCTGTGCCAGTGCATTTTCCGTCTTGATCTTGTTCTGCTCGGCAATCGGCTCAACAGTGATTGCATTGACTGCGCCGAGGCACAGCGCAACAACCAGCGTGATTGCACAGAGGATGCCGCCGAGCTGTACAAATTCATTTTTCTGTTTGCCAGCCATTGATTAGCCCTCCTTCTTCTGCTTTGCCGGTGCGCCGAACTTGGTCGGGCGGGTGTACTTATCAATCAGCCATACTGTGGTGTTCATCACCAGGATGGAATAGCAGACGCCTTCCGGATAACCGCCGAAATAGCGGATCATCACCGTCAGCAGACCACAACCGATGCCGAAGACAACCTGACCCTTGCGGGATACCGGCGAAGTGGAATAGTCTGTCGCCATGAAGAATGCGCCGAGCATCAGACCGCCGCCGAACAGGCTGTACAGCATGGAGTCCAGATGGCTCAGACCTCCCTGCGGGAATATGAAAGTCAAAACGGCAACCGTCAGGATATACGCTGCCGGAATGTGAATGGTGATAACCTTGCGCACCAGCAGATATACGCCGCCGATGATCAAAGCGAGTGCGGAAACTTCACCCATGGAGCCGCCGCACATGCCGAGGAACATATTGGCAATGCTCGGCAGTTCGCCTTCCGCTGTGCCCTTGATGATGGCAAGCGGCGTTGCACTGGCCATCGCATCGAGCGCCTCTGTGGAGTTGGAAATCAGACCGACGTCTGCCTTTGCTCTGACCCAGGTGGTCATCGCAACCGGCCAGGAAGCCAGCAGGAACGCACGACCAGCCAATGCCGGGTTGATGAAGTTTTTGCCGAGACCGCCGAACAGGCACTTGGCAATGATGATGGCGACGCCATCGCCGATAATCAGCATCCAATAGGGAAGCGTAACCGGGCAGACAAACGCCAGCAGCACGCCGGTAACGGCAGCGGACAGATCCTTGATCGTGCTCGGCTTGCCGGTGATCTTATCATAGATCGCCTCAAAGACCATGCAGGCTGCAACGGAAACCACGGTCATCAAAATGGCGCGGAAACCGAAAACATAGGTCGAAACTGCCAGCGACGGGATCAATGCGATCAGCACGTCGAGCATAATCGACTGGGTATCCTCTTTGCTCTTAATATGCGGGGAGGATGTAATCACTACTTTACTGAAATCATACATTTCGCTCCACCCTCCTTACTTCTGCGCTGCAGCGGCTGCTGCCTTGCGCTTTTCCTGTACACGCATCTTCGCAACGCGGAACTGCTGCACCAGCGGGATGCGTGCCGGACATACGTATGCGCACGAGCCGCACTCGATGCAGTCGAGCACGTCGTACTCCTCACAGCCGTCCAGATCATTTCTGACCGCAAACATGTTCATGTAAACCGGGGTCAAATGCATCGGGCAAACGCCAACGCAACGACCGCAACGGATGCAGGTGGGATTGGCAACGCGCTTGTCCTCATCCTCGCAGAATGCCAAAAATGCATTGGTGCCCTTGAGCACAGGAACATCCGTGGTAAACTGTGCATTGCCCATCATCGGGCCGCCGGCGAGCAATTTATTCGGTGCGCTTTTGAAACCGCCACAGGCGTCGATCAGCTCCGTGATGCAGGTACCGGTACGCGCTTCCAGGTTCTTCGGCTCTTTGATCGCAGAACCGGAAACCGTGACAACGCGGCGGAGGACAGGCATGCCCTGCGCAAAGCAACGGTATACCGCACCGGCAGTATCGACATTGAACACCGCACAGCCGGCATCTGCCGGCAGCTTGCCGGACGGGACTTCACGACCGGTAACAGCATTGATGAGCTGCTTTTCTGCGCCCTGTGGGTAGCGGCACTCCAGCGGCGCCAGCTTGATAACCGGATCGCCGGCGAGCAGCTTCTCGATGTTTGCAAACGTGTCTTCCTTGTTCAGCTCGATGCCGATGAAAGCCTGCTTGACGCCCATGATCTTGACCAGATAGCGGACGCCTTCCACAATCTCCTCCGGACGTTCGAGCAACAGACGATGGTCGGATGTGATATACGGTTCACATTCCGCGCCGTTGATCAGGATGGTATCACATTTTCCGATACCGGACTTGATCTTGACATGCGTTGGGAACGTTGCGCCGCCATGACCGACAATACCCGCATCCCAGATCGCCTGGATGCGCTCGTCATTGGACATCGAATCAAAATCCCTGGGCTTGACGGACTCGTGCAGCCTGTCTTCATGGTCGTTTTCAATTACGATGGACAGAACTTTCGAACCGTTCTGGTGCAGCATCGGTACGACGTCAATGACCTTACCGGAAACCGACGCATGTACCGGAGCGCTGACAAAACCGCCGGCTTCTGCGATCATCTGACCCATATCAACGATATCACCCTTCTTCACCAGCGGCTTCGCCGGTGCGCCAATGTGCATCGAAACGGGAAGGATGACCTTATCCGGCGCCTTCAGGACTTCGATCGGCTTTGTGTTTGTTGCGGATTTGAATCCCGGATCATCATGCGTTCCAGGATGGATACCGCCACGAAACGTGTACGCCATTATGGATTCACCTCTCTGTTCATTCTGTGCGGCAGGATGCCGCAACGCAAACAATAATTCACCTGCGGAACAGCCGTCCCCCCGCAAATCGGGCACGGCTGTCACGCGTGCGCCATACCCTCAATGGGCACAACACTATACACTAGATTATACCGTCATACCTACCAGAAACGCAAGGAATTTTGCAAAAAAAATAACAGAAATCAACAAAATTTTTTATGATCTTTCTGTATATATTGTATTTGTTTGGATAATTTCTGGTTTTTCCTGCCTTGGGATCGAAAAACAGACTCATATTCCTCTGTTTTCCGGACATACTACAGCTGTTCCCTTCCAGGCAAGCACGGTTGCATGCACAAAAAAATCCCTCCGCACAGCGGGAGGGACTCCATTTTTTATGATCGGGCGCCGAATGCCGCGGCATCCAACACATCGGACAATTCGATATCCGCCGCATTTGCACTCGCAGCGAGATTTAAATGATAACTATTTGCATTTTCCATGCGAATCTCCTGGTCCAATGGAATGGAAATCCGCGCTGTACAGCCCCCCCCCGAACCCGGCGCAAACATCAGTGCGCCGCCATGCAGTTCGGCAATGCGACGGGCATATGGGATACCCAATCCCCAGCCGCCAACCAATGCATCTGTCATCCGCCAGGTATCGTTCATATGCGCAAGCGCCTGTGCGCTCAGCCCTGTGCCGTCATCGTCCACCCCAAATACCGCACTGCTTCCCTGCACGCCGGCATATAGCCAAATGTTTACCTGTGGACCGCCATGCCGCAAACTGTTGGAAATCAATGTCATCAACGCAGACAGCAACAGCCCCTTATCCGCCCACAAACTGATATCCTCTGAGCCCTGTACCGCAACCTGTACACCCAGATGAGCAAGCTGTTGTTGTGCACAAGTGAGTATCTCTGCCGTCGAACACATTTCACGCTGCATGGGTTCGCGTGCACCGCTCAGCAATTCCGCATGGTTTGCCTGTCGCAAAATGCGCAGTGCTTCCCGTCGGATGACACACGCATCTTCCCGCAGGCTGTCGGATTCCAGAATATCCGCCCGAATCAGCAGCCGCGCCGCGCTCTCCCGCACACGTGCCGTTGCCATGGATATACCCGCCTGATGCTGCACATCACACCGGAATATCAACAACGCCTGCTCTTCCGCCGGAAAAATTCGCATATTCCAGCGTTCACCGGACAACAACAGCGATATATCGTCTTCCATCCCCGTGCGCAGGCTGCACTGGACAGCATCGCACTCCTCCGGTCCGAGCACATCCCACAATGAATAAAACGTACCATGCGCCAGCAGCGCGGCGCAGGAACGTGTCTGTTGCAATACCATAAGTTGTTGCGAAACAAGCGCCATCGGACGCATGGGCGCATCCAACCCGCGGCAAACCGCAGCCAGCAGCTCCGGTGAAAGCCCCTCAAAAAAACCATCTTCACTCGTCATATCAGCGCCAAATGCGCTGTATCCTTGCGGTTCTGTGACAATTTTCATTATAATTTCACCCCATTCGAACATGAGTTGCATAAATCGACAAGGAATTGACTATATTATAACAGAAATTACAGGCTCCTGAACATGGATTATGAAAAAACTTGTGAATTGGTGCCGCAATTTATATAAATCTATTATTGCGAAACAACATGTTTCCGTGTATAATAAAGTCGTTCCAGTAAAAGTAGGATAGTAACAAGGAGGATATTACTACAATGGGTATCAAAGTAGGTATTAATGGCTTTGGTCGTATCGGCCGTATGGTTTTCCGCGCAGGTCTTTCCAATCCGAACATTGATTTCGTTGCTGTCAACGATCCGTTCATGACTCCGGATTATATGGCTTATATGCTGCGTTATGATACCATGCATGGTCAGTACCAGGGCACCATCGAGTACACGGACAAGTCCATCATCGTGGACGGCAAGGAAGTCAAGTTCTTCGCTTGCATGAATCCGGCTGAAATTCCATGGGGCGAGGCTGGCGTTGATTACGTCGTTGAGTCCACCGGCGTATTCCTGACCAAGGAAAAGGCTCAGGCTCATATCGATGGCGGCGCGAAGAAGGTTATCATGTCCGCTCCGTCCAAGGACGACACCCCGATGTTCGTTATGGGCGTTAACCAGGACACCTATACCAAGGATATGACCTTCGTTTCCAACGCTTCCTGCACCACCAACTGCCTGGCTCCGATCGCTAAGGTTCTCGACGAGGCATTTGGCATCACCGAAGGTCTGATGACTACTGTTCATTCCACCACCGGCACCCAGAAAACTGTTGACGGTCCGTCCAAGAAGGACTGGCGCGGCGGTCGTGCTGCTTCCGGCAACATCATCCCGTCTTCCACTGGCGCCGCAAAGGCAGTAGGCAAGGTTTATCCGAAGCTGAACGGCAAGCTGACTGGTATCTCCATGCGCGTGCCGACCCTCGACGTTTCTGTTGTTGACCTGACCTGCAACCTGGCTACCCCGGCCAGCAAGGACGACATCTGTGCAGCAATGAAGAAGGCTGCTGAGACCCCGATCGAAGAAGGCGGTCTGAAGGGCATTCTGGGCTACACCGAGGATGCAGTGGTTTCTTCTGACTTCCTGGGCGACGCTCGCACCTCGATCTTCGACGCAACCGCAGGCGTTTATCTGACCGATACCTTCGTAAAGGTTGTTTCCTGGTATGATAACGAATGGGGTTACTCCAACAAACTGCTGATGCTCGTCGAGCATATGGCTAAGGTTGACGCTGAATAATCATTGATATCTTCCTTATCTGCGATTCAGGAAGCGGGCTTTCCTTTTCGGAAAGCCCGCTTTTTCTATTCCCAGCATGCCCGCCATACACGTGTGTGATACTGCCAAATCCGCCCGCCTCCGGGCGAACATACCTGCATTCCCTGCCCGAAACCAGGGATATCTCTTGTTTCACGATTCGCAAGCCTCAACAGGGGAGCACCGATCAGACGCAAAAAAGCACCGGAACGACATCATTCCGGTGCTTTTCGATTTGGCGGAGAAAGAGGGATTTGAACCCTCGCGACACTTTCGCGCCCTACTCCCTTAGCAGGGGAGCCCCTTCACCACTTGGGTATTTCTCCAAAGGCTGAATGGCTTAAACGAGAGAGAAATGGCGGAGAGGGTGGGATTCGAACCCACGCGCCCTTTCGGACAAACGGTTTTCAAGACCGCCTCGTTATGACCACTTCGATACCTCTCCGTATCGAATCTCTCATGCTAAGCAAGAAATATTATATCACACGGCTTCCAACCTGTCAACAAATTTATTTGGAATTCTGCCTTCTCATCGTCTGGAAAAAGTTTATGAATAGTTGATTAACTTTCGCGAAATATGGATGCATTTCTTTGGACAATATGTTATACTTAAACACGTAAGACTGCACTCATTTTGTGCATCTTGCGAAAATCAACTACGCTGGATTTCCAGCAAAATTTCCTGTCAGGAGGTCGTTTTTATGATCTATACCGTGACATTAAATCCTTGCCTGGACTACCTGGTCGCCGTTCCTGGATTTCAGTCGGGCCGAGTCAACCGTGCCCGTTATGAGCGCATTGTACCCGGTGGAAAAGGAATCAATGTCTCTTATGTATTACATATTTTAAAACAAGACTGTCTGGCGCTGGGTTTGGTCGGCGGTTTCACGGGCGCAGAAATTCAACGGCTGATGGATTTGGATGGCATCGCCCATGATTTTGTTCAGCTCCGGCGCGGCAGCAGCCGCATTGATGTACAGATGGTAGACGGCATTGAAAGCTCCATCAACGGCGTCGGTCCGGAGGTCTCTCCGGAAGATATCGTCGCACTGTGCGGAAAGCTCCAGCAACTGAAAGATGGCGATACGCTTGTCCTCTCCGGTTCGATCCCGCGCGGCGCACGTGATACCGTCTACAGCGATATTCTCGGTACCGTGGCAGACAAGGATCTGTATATTGTTGTCGATGCCAAAGGTCCCTTGTTGCTTAACACCTTCAAATACAAGCCATTCCTTGTCAAACCAAACCGTCAGGAATTGATTGACATCTTCTATCTCGATCCAAAAAGCATCGATGATATCATCCACTATGCCCGCACCTTGCAGGACATGGGTGCACGCAATGTTCTTGTTTCACTGGACGCAGAAGGCGCTGTGCTCATCACAGAAGATGGCAATGTTTACCGACACAGCGCGATGGAAGGTACTGTGCGCAACACGGTGGGCTGTGGAGATTCCATGCTGGCAGGTTTCCTGAGCGGCTACCATCAGAATCAAAACATGGTGGAAGCGTTCCAAATGTCTCTGGCAGCAGCTTCTGCCAATGCCTTCCATGAGGGTCGCGGCACATATAAAGATATCATGGAATTATATCAACTGTTACAAAACGAAATCGAAGAATAAATCCTATACCCTGCCCCCTGCCTGGAATACTGGCAGGAGGCAGTTTTTTTATGCCAATCAGGTTCTCTTTTTGCGCCCGGTACAGGTGACGTCGAATGACGGGTTGTAAGCGTAATAGTTTTTGGAATCCAGATTTTCCTGTACATCGCGCAGTGCTTCACCAAAGCAAACAACAAGGAACGGCTTCCCCGTTAAATCTTCCAGGTAATCTTTAATTCTGTTTCAGATGCATAGATGGATTCGATCAGGCAATCCACGACAGCAACCTTGTCGCTTATGGCAAGCTGATCCCATGTTTGCAGATACCCCGTGATCTCCTGAACGTCTATCTGTTGCTGTTGCTCCAGATCATAAATACGAGTATACAATTCTTTCTTTTGCGTTTCAAGCTCCGTGATACGCAGGTTAATGTATTTCATCAAATCGGCATTTGCAAGGGAAACCTGCTGGACAAGCGCCTGCCTTTCCTTATCAATGTCGTCGATTTGCGTCTGCAACCGGGGAACACTGCTGTTTGTGACCGGTTTTTGTTTTTTTGATAGAACTGTAAATTCGGAGAGCTTGTCGCACAGTTCCTCAAACACAAGAGCGTCCACTTTGTTGGCATTGAGAGATCCAAAATCGCAATCCCCTTTGGTCGCATATTTGTGGCTGCACAGGTAATACCGCACATCAGCTTTGCGCTTGCGGTGACCGACTTTCGCGGTCAATGCGTGTCCGCAATACCCGCATTTGATTTTTCCGGCAAGCCAGGTTCGATGTGCTTTCATGGGTTTGGCAACCGATTGGTTGTGCAGACATTTTATGCGGCATTTGATCCATGTATCTGCATCTACAATCCCCTCATGCGGGGCAAGCACCAACGTGTGCCCACCGATGGACACGGATTTCCGCTTGTTGGAACCTCCGGAATACAGATACGCACCATTGACGCCGATAAAATCCTGCGGTGGATTGACAATTTCTGCCCCCTGTGTTTGGAAGAAATGATAAATCCTGTAATCCGATCTTACATATACAGGATTTACGATCAAGTCCCTAATGCGGAATCTGTTAAAGGTCTCGCCATTGCGATTTTTGATATCGCATGCTTTTAAATATTCGGTAACATCCCCCAGGGAAACCTGCGGCTGTGCATACAACGAAAAAATTTGTCGAATCACCGCGCTTTCACTTTCCAGCGGTGCATAACAATGCGTCCGTACGCCGTCGATCATGATTTCTTTCAGTGTAAAACCATAGGGGATGCGCCCACCCATATAAAACCCACGCTTGCTTCTGGATGCATATGCGTCAATGACGCGCTGTTGTATGGTCTCGCGCTCCAGTTGTGCGAAGATCATCACGATCATCAGCATCGCTTTGCCGATTGGCGATGCAGTATCAAACTTTTCCATCGTGCTGAAAAAGCTGACAGAATGCTTTTGAAACACATCAATCACATTGGCAAAATCCAAAACAGAACGGCTGATTCGATCAAGCCGATACACGATCACTCGTTCAATTTTTCCCGCCGCAACCTCCTGCATCATTTCTTGAAAGGCAGGACGGTCGGTGTTTTTACCGCTGTAACCTTTATCAGAATATATTTTATACTTGCTTCCCATCAACTCCCTTTCACAGTATTCAGCCTGACTTTCGACCGAAATACTGTCTATACGATCAACCGACTGCCGTGTGTAGATTGCTTCTATTTTCACGGTGATACCCCTTTTCAAAAAGAAGCGGGGCTGCTTATAAAATTATGATAAGCGGCCGCCAATCACAAAGCAGCGTTATGTCTGACAATATTTATAAAATATCTCAAACAATTTATTTTCGATGTCCTTTTTGACAATTTCCCGCTCTTCCGCGAGATAACAGGGAGATACATTGTGAACCGTGAACGCAGAACCTGCTACACATTTTTGCTTATGGGTACTCTCATATCCTATGTTCATTGCAACCCCTCCAAAGTATGAAATTTGTTTTTCCTGTACTAACATATTTCTTACCCCATAAATTCATGCGAGCCATCAGCGGCAAACACAACAAAACCGTGTGGAAATCCACACGGTACCAAGCTGTCTTTCACCATTCAAAGACTTCCCGCTTCATTTATCCGGATTGAGATCCTGCATCCATCAGGTAAAACCTCTTCACCAGCCGCCCCGGCATGCCATGAACCATCCAATTTTGCGCATGTGGCGCACACGTCCAGCATCCTTTAAAGAAAAGAAGCTGTGGAAACCATGTAACAGGATTCCACAGCTTCTGTCATTATGAATTCAGATTATATTATCGGGCATACATGCCGAAATCCTCAGGCATGGGCTCTGCAATGCTGGGCACGCCGACCAGATTCTTTTCAATGATCTCGCGGGTACGGCTGCCATCCGAGATGGCGCGCTCCGGGAATCCGAGCGGGTTGAAGGTTGCGATGGTATCGTCCTGCTCGTTGAATCCGATCTCGCGCAGGGTCTTAAAGATACGCTCAAAGTCAATATCTCCCTCGCCCAGATGACCGATGTGTGCGTGTGCGCGCACCGTGCCATTCGCATACAGCGGCGCCGGATTGATGTTATAACGGAACAGCTTGGTATAATCATAGGTATCCGCAAACAGGACGTGCTTCAAGTGCTTGCGCGCATATTTCAGGTTATGCTCGATATCGCCCTTGCCGCCGTCATAATGGAACGTATGCGGGATAGAGTACAGGTAACCAAGCGACGGGCTGTCATAATAGCGGATGATATCGTAGGCATCATTATTGTGCTCATAGAAATCATCCGGGTGTGCCTGAACGTCCAGTCGAATGCCCTTCTGCTCCATGATCGGCACCAGCTCGTCCAGCGAACGCATCAGCTTTGCTTCGCACAGCTCGGGATTCTGTCGTCCGGGACCAAGTTCGGTGTTGAACACACGGATGTCCATCAGCTCGCCGATTTCAAACATCTGCTTCCAGCAGTCCACTGCGTACTGGCGGACGAATTCGTCCGGATCCTGCCAGTGAAAGCCGGTGGTCAGCGACGCGATCTTCAGACCTGCGTCCGCAATCGCCTTTTTGTGCCACAGGATCTCTTCTTTGGTCGCCTTGGGGCGCTTCCAGAAGCCCGGGAAATCTGCGTTATAGGGGTTGATATATTCATAGCCCGCGCGAGCAACCGTATCATACTGTTCCTGATACGTCATACCGGTTTCCCAGAATGCGCTGCCGTCAAATGCAATTTTCATTGTGGAGTCCTCCCTTATAAATTATGTGTCAATCGAGATTCCCGCAACGCTTTTCCCCTTGCCTGACCCCGGCTTCCCCCTTTCCGGGAAGCCGGGCAGGCGCTTATAAGGGGGAACTTGCACTGCGACCCTCAGACCGCCAAAGCATTACTTGAGCATGGTCTCATGCAGGAATGCCGCAGATTTCTGGATCGCGACCAGATTGTTCGGCATAAGCGGATCTTCGACCTCGATGGACACCGGACCGTGGTAGTCGCCCTCGGCGAGCGTCGCAAAGAAGGTCTTCCACCACAATGCGTCGTGACCGTAGCCAACGGCGACGTAGTTCCACGAGCGGCTGACGGCCGGACCGTTGTATGCCCCCTGCTCGTAGCAGTCCAGACCCTTGATGTGCTCGTTGATGCGCGCGTCCTTGCCGTGTACATGGTAAACGGCCTTCTTCTCGCAAAGTTCGCGGGCGATCATGATCGGATCGCCGCCCATGAAGAACAGATGGCTCGGGTCAAGGTTCAGACCGATGATATCGCCGACCGCTTCGCGCAGGTGCATCACGGTAGGTACGTTATATACCATATTCATCGGATGGTTTTCCAGCGCGATGGTCTCGACGCCACAGGACTTGGCGAGCTCTGCCGCCTTAGACCAGAAGTTGATCGTCACATCCCATTGGTACTTGAGCACGTCCATCATCTCAGGCGGGAAGGTGTGGATGACCCAGTTGAGTGTTTCGTCGTTCGGACCGCCCGCCGGCAGACCGGACTGAGAAATTACATGCTTGACGCCCAGCATCTCCGCCAGACGGAAGGTATTCATGACATCCGGCGCATGACTCGCCCAGCGCTCGCCAGGACCAAGGGCATTTGCCGAGCAGTTGAGAGCATACAGCTCAAGGCCGCGGCTCTCGATCGCGTTCATAAAATCCTTGCGGGCTTCCGCGCTGTGCAACAGCTTTTCCATGTCCAGATGGGGAGCGCAGGAATAACCGCCTGTTGCGATCTCCAGCACCTGAATGCCCATCTTGACCGCCTCGTCCAGTACCTGCTCAAACGGCATGTCCGGCAGACCGTCGGTAAACAGGCCCAGCTTCATCGGGTTCGGGTTGAAGGATGCCACCGGCATATCAAAATCTTTCGGATCGATGCTCATGATAATTCTCCTTTTTTATTCATTTGGCTCAGATGATTGTTCGATCAATATTCTACCCATGCAGAATCCTTATCAGCGGATTCGACACACTTTTCTACCCACTTTACGCCCAGCACGCCGGCGTGGATATCCGGATACCAGAAGTCGATCGGTTCGCCCTTTTCGGTCTTATCGATCGCCTTGGCAAAACGGGTGTACAGGTTGCCCCACGATTCAAACAGACCCTCCGGATGACCGCCGCCGATGCGGTCGTCCGCCAGCGCGCCCGCATACAGGTAACCGTTTCCGCGCTGCATCACGCTCTGCGGCTTGCCCTGTACCTCGTAGGCCAACTGATTCGGATGCTCTGCATCCCAGGCAATGGACGCCTTTTCGCCGACGATGCGGAAGCGCTCACCGAACTCCGAGCCGGCGTTGACACAGCTTGACCATACGTAACCGACCGCTCCGTTCTTGTACTCCATGATGGTCATGGCGTTATCCTCAAGCGCACGACCTTCGACGAAAGTCTGCTTGGAGCACATCAGGCGCTTGATCTCCATCTTCGGCATGATCGCTTCGGAGAGGTAGATCAGATGGGTGCCTACGTCGCCCAGCACATAGGCAGGACCTGCCTTCTTCGGATCGACACGCCACGCCGTGCCCGCCGACTTTTTCTCGACTGCAACGTTGTGCGCACCGTGCGAAAACTGCATGTTGATGATGCGGATCTCGCCGAGGTCGCCGTTTTCCACCATCTCGCGTGCCTGCTCGATCATCTGATGACCGGAGTAGCCATAGGATACGAACATTACCTTGCCGGTCTTTTTCACCAGTGCCTCAAGCTCCTCGGCTTCAGCGGTCGTGAAGCACAACGGCTTTTCGCAGTAGACGTGCAGACCTGCCTCAAGCGCAGCCTTGGCGATCTCGAAATGGGTAAAGTTTGGCGTTGCGATGGAAACTGCCTGGATGCCGTCCGGGCGCTTTGCTTCTTCCGCAAACATGGTCTTGTAATCCGGATAGCAGCGCTCAGGTGCCACATGCAGGTTTTCACCGAACTCCCGACCGCGCACCGGGTCGACATCGAACGCACCCGCGACCAGCTCAAAGTTGAAGTCGCGCAGTGCTGCCGAACGGTGGATATAGCCGATCTGGCTACCCTTACCGCCGCCTACCATTGCCCAGCGGATCGGCTTTTCAACATTCTTTTCTCCGTAGATCATTGTAAACGCTCCTTTTTTATGTAGGGTGAACAAGGGAATACATAGATTGATGGTTTACAGCTCGCCGCGGGCTTCGCGCTCGGCAAGCTCCTGCATGATTGCGGGATACTGCTTTTCCAAACGGTGGAACAGCAGGATGACAGCGACGATACCCCAGACAACGACCGGTCCCCAGATGAACAGCGCATTGATCGCGTCAATCGCGGAGGCAACCTGTGTCGTCGCCATACCGTCGTAGCCTGCCCAGTCCATGATCCAGCCGAAGCCTGCACTCATCAGGCCACCGCCCAGCTTAGAGCCGACGGATGCGGCGCTGTAAATCAGGCCCTCCAACCGGAGGTGGGTCTTATACTGACCATATTCGACCGAATCAGCAATGAATGAGAACACAACGCCCATCAGCGGAGCCTGTCCGATACCACGGCAAACTGCAGAAATCATGGCAAAATTAAAATTATCCGCATCGATCATCAGCCCGATCTGTCCCAGGATGCTGATGATCGCACCGGCCAGCGCAAGATTCCGCTTGCTGACTTTTTTGAGCATCAGCGGAATGAAGAAAATGATGCCGATGGCAGGGATCTGTTCCGCCAGATACAGCGGGCTGGTCAACAGCTCGTTGCCGAGGATCCATTTGCTGTAATAGCTCAGACCGGTGCCGGACAGCGTCATGTATACCGACAGCATCGCCCACAACAACAGACCGAGTGCCCAGTATTTGTTTTTGACCAGTGCCTTCAGGCTGGTGCTGATCGGCACCTTGCTGTCCTTCGACTCTCCGCCAAGCTGCACGCGCTCCTTGGTGTTAAAGAAGCAGATCAGCAGCAAGACAAGCGCGATCACCGCATAAATGACCGCCGCCATGATCCACGCCTTCTGGTCATTGCCCAGCAGGTTTACCAACGGCAGCGTAACTGCGGTTGCGAGGATACGTCCAAACGGCGATAACGCCATGCGGATCGCGTTAATCGAACCGCGCTCGTACTGGTTGCGGGTCATCAGCGCTGCCAGAGAAGAATACGGCAGGTTGAGCGCTGTATAGCAAATCGTCTGTACAAAGTTATAGGTGATGAAGATATAGATCGCCTTGACCATATCGCTTCCGGGCGGCACGGTGAACAGCAGCACGCAACCGACCGCATACGGGACGCTGGACCATAATACCCATGGTCTCGCCTTGCCGTACTTGGAATGGGTGCGGTCTACGATCAGACCCATGATGACGTCCGAAATACCGTCGAAAAAGCGTGAGATCAGGATGATCAGACCAACCGTGCCAATGGAAACACCGATATAATCGGTGTAAAAGAAGCTTAAAAGGCTGGTCGTCAAGCCGACGATGATATTGCAGGATGTGTCACCAAGACCATATGAGATCTTTTCCCGCATGGAGATCGTAACGTCACCCGCAAGCTGTGCCGATTTTTCTTTTGTGTTCTTTTCTGCCATGATATACCCTCTTTCTCAATATTTTTGTGGTTAAAACCTGTTATTTACAGGAAATCCTGTAATGTTGCAATCCTACCAGAGAAATACCGGCCAGTTTTTCTTTGTTAATTACAGTTCACAGTATACGGTTGAACTGCTTTTCTTTCAAGAATGATGCAACGATGGTTACGCACAAAACAACGATTTCCGTTTTTTTCAGAATTTTCACTATACTTTCCCCGCTTTTTTTGTGCAAAATGTCAGAAGGTCAGCCGTGTTTTGCAATGTATCCTAGTCATACCGATGCATATGTATCAACTGTAACTCATACCACCGCTCGACGGAAATACGGGAATCTTCGCGGCAATATATATCTAAATAGAATATTTCACCGTCACATTTCCCGCGCCAGTATCTCCCTGCCTGGTATATACGGGGTTCACTGGTTCAGCAAAGAAATAGATTCTATTCTCAATCACCGGCAGCGCGTCGCCGGTGATATAAGCCGATAGAATAGGAAAGTTCCCACCCGCTTATGCCTGGATACAGCACAACGGTCTTATATCTCAAATTCGTATACATATCGATTGCAAGCGGTCCGCATTTTGTTCCATGTTGTTTGTTTTCTGTCGCCAAAGCGCTGGAAGTGTACAATTTCACGTTCGCGCAGGAATTTGATTGGATCACGCACATCCGGATCATCTAACAGCCGGAGTAAATTGTCATAGGTCAGCCGCGCTTTCTGTTCTGCTGCCATATCCTCAAACAAATCGGCAAGTGCATCGCCAGTCGATTGCAGCGTTGCCGCAGAAAACGGCGTGCCGCTGGCAGCCTGCGGATAAACACCGGTCGTGTGATCCACGAAATACGCGTCGAAGCCACTCTTCCGGATTTCTTCCGGTGTCAGGTTGCGCGTCAACTGATGGACAATGGCGCCAATCATCTCACAATGCGCAAGTTCTTCTGTCCCGATATCAGTCAGAATGGCTTTGCCTTGTGCATACGGCTGTGCATAGCGCTGGTTCAGATACCGCATAGCCGCTCCCAGCTCGCCATCCGGACCACCCAACTGCGTCAGAATCAGCTTTGCCATTGCCGGATCAGGGTTGCAGATGCGCACCGGATAGATGAGCTTCTTGTCATAATCCCACATGACTTACACTCCTTCCCACGGCCACGGATCATCGATCCAATCCCAACGTTTCCCCATACCTGCATCGGATACATGCAGCGGTCCAAAATGCTTTTGATACGTCTCTTGTGCCTGCTGATGCTTTTTACACATCGTGCGGAAATACTGCAATGCCGTTTCATCCTCCGGATGTCCATCCAGATACATGCCCGCATCAATCATGGCAAATTCACGGCGGCGCAATTCCTGCATCGCCTGTTGCTGTTCAGTCACAATGCACCGCCTCCTCCCCGATAAATGGTTTATCCAGATCGGCAAATATCGTGCCGCGCGCCAACGCCACATCATCGTTGTAAATATTCTGCCAGATCTGATCCGGTACAAAACCCATCGCCAGTGCAAGCAGATTGTAATTCATGACAAAACCCGGACCCGACTGCTCATGCTGTGTTGTAACAGCGCGTTTGGCATTCATTTTTTCCTCAGCCATATGCATCCTTCCTTTCTGTAAAAATTTGAGCCTGTCAGCTCTTGCCCTATCCTATGCGTCACGGGAAGTCCGAGTGAAAAGTGGAAATACCAGGAAATTTGTTGGATCGAGCATTGACATTTTGATATCTATATGATATCATTTGAATATCAACAAGGAGGAGGAGTTTTCCATGGAGGAAAAGATTTTGAACAATCGAAAACATGGCATGTTGGCTATGCTGCTGACATTGGCACTGTACGCGTTGGCCATTGCCGCCTGTGTATACAGCGCAATGGCACACATCACTCCGCTGCTGGTCATCAGCATCATCTGGCTGTGCATCGGTTGGTTCCCGCTGTGCGGGCTGAAAGTTCTCAAGCCGCAGGAAGCGCTTGTGCTCACTCTGTTCGGCAATTATATCGGCACGCTGCGCGGCGAAGGGTTTTACTTTGTCAATCCATTCTGTACCAGCGTCAATCCCGCGGCAAGCACACGCCTCAATCAGAGCGGCGATGTCAACGGCGGCATAACCGCCATTCGATCGGCAACAAAAGAAATGCCAAACAACAAAATTTCCCTCAAAGTGATGACATTAAACAACAGCCGGCAGAAAATTAACGACTGCCTTGGCAACCCGGTGGAAATTGGTATGGCTGTGATGTGGCGCGTGGTCAACACGTCAAAAGCAGTATTCAATGTAGACAATTATAAGGAATACCTCTCGCTCCAATGCGACAGTGCACTGCGCAATATTGTGCGGTTGTATCCCTATGACGTCGCGCCAAACGTGGATACAACAGGCGACGGGCAGGCGGATGAAGGCAGCCTGCGCGGTTCCAGTGAAATTGTCGCCGCACGTATCCGTGACGAAATTCAGACGCGGGTTTCCAATGCGGGTTTGGAAATCGTGGAAGCGCGCATTACATACCTCGCCTATGCGCCGGAAATTGCCGCTGCCATGCTCCAACGTCAACAGGCATCCGCTATCATCGATGCGAGAAAAATGATTGTCGATGGCGCCGTTGGCATGGTGGAAATGGCGCTCGAGCAATTGAATGAAAAGCAGGTTGTCGAGCTGGATGAAGAGCGCAAGGCTGCCATGGTTTCCAATCTGTTGGTCGTCCTGTGTGGAAATCATGACACACAGCCTATTGTCAACACGGGAAGTTTATATTAAAATAGTTCTATGGGCAGCAAGAAAAAACAAATCCCACTTAGATTGTCGGAAAATCTGTACAACGCCATTGCAGCATGGGCAGAGGACGATTTCCGTTCTGTAAACGGACAAATCGAATATCTGCTGACGGAATGCGTCCGACAGAGAAAGAAAAATGGAAAGTATGTCTCAGAACATCTGGATGAACCCATCGAACTGGACATCGAGTGACGTCGCCGGCAGAGTAGCATACCTCCGATCGCGCAGCCGGACAGACAGGTTTGTTTGTTCTGCGTGCAATTAGAAACATATAAAGGAGTGATTGTGTATGATTTTGGTAAACACAGATTACATTACAGGCAAAGAGTTCGAAATGCTCGGGTTGGTCAAAGGAAGCACCATTCAGTCAAAAAATGTCGGCAGGGATATTACACAAGGTTTACGGACATTGGTCGGCGGTGAACTCAAAGCCTATACGCAAATGATGAACGAGGCCCGTGATATCGCCACCAACCGCATGATTCATGAAGCGGAAGCGCTTGGCGCAGACGCCATTGTCAACATCCGCTATGCCTCCTCCGCTGTCATGCAGGGCGCAGCCGAGATCATCACATACGGTACAGCAGTCCGGTTTGTATAATCGCATCGTCATTGACAAAGACCTTTGGTCAATGCTATACTTTTTGTATATCTATAACAAATCGCTCTCCTCACGTGTGGGGAGAGCGATTTTTCCTATCATTCTGTTTTCTCGAAAACGGTTCCTCCATGCATCACAGGATGACAAACATCCTTCTTGCGACATGCGCCTACAAGGATTCCGCCGGACGGAACACACACAGCCAAATGCATGGCACACTGGTATAACTGACGCGATGGCGCAGATGTGCGGGCAAATAGGCGGTATCCCCCGCCCGCAAACGTTGTGTGCTGCCGTCCTCATATTCCAGTTCACCCTCCCCTCTCAGCACGCAAACCCATTCATCCTCACTTTGATCATACCAGTCCGAAGTCTGTCCACTGGAAAGAATGCGTTCAATTCGCGTATTTCCTGTGAGCAATACATCCGTCTGTTCGCCATCTGGCAAACAATTGGGCATTTCAAATAGATTCATATCATATCGACCTCCTTATTTTCCACTTAAGAAAGGATTGTTTTTATGTCTGCAACCCATCAGGATACATTTACCTGTCCACAATGCGGCGAAGATGATTTCATCGATCTCTGGACCAGCATCAATGTCAATCAAGACCCCGATGCCAGACGCCGTGTCGAGGATTTATCTGTCTTTGAATGGACTTGCCCCAACTGCGGCAAGACATGTCTCGTATTACACCCCTGCCTGTATCACGATATGACCAATGAATTTATGGTCTGGTTCGCACCCGACGGCGAGGTGCAGGAAGGTGCAGAATTTTCTCAGCTCGAACGATATACCCTGCGCACGACCCATACTCCCAACGAATTCCGCGAAAAGATCAACATTCTTGAGCGTCATCTGGATGACCGCGCACTCGAACTGACAAAGCTCATTCTTATTATGCAGCTTTCCCGTGACAATGTCGATGTTGTCGATGTTGTTTTTCACAGCATTGACCAATCCGGTCAGTTTGTCTTTGTCCTCGTCCATCCCGATGGTGTGGAACAATACCTGCGTCTGCCGCCCGCAACCTATCAAAAACTGTCACATGATGTGCGTGAATACCTGTTCACGCCATCGCACAATTTTCAAACCATCGATTTGAAATGGGCAAAAGAAGCACTCACACTTCTCAAAGATATGTGACGTACCAAACCATTTTCGCTGATAGACAGAAAAAGCGCCCTGCTTTCGCAGGGCGCTTTTTCAATGTTCAGGAAATTTTTGAAGAGAACACAAATTACTCGGCAACTTTCACCCAGACACCGCCATTGCGGCAGGATTCTGTTGCAGCAGCAGCCATCAAAACCGGGCGCAACCCATCGATTGCACCGACAACGGTCGGCTTGTCATTGACAATCGAATCGATAAAGAACTTAATCTGCTCGATGAATGCATCGTTGTAACGCTCCAGGAAGAACCACTTCGGCTTCTCAGACCGTGCGCCGTCAACCGTGGTGATCGTCGCGGTGGACATCAGGTCATTCTGATCAGCAGCCATGCCCTTCGAGCCAAATACTTCAACTCTCTGATCATAGCCATAGACGGCCTGACGGGAATTGTTGATGGTCGCGATGGCACCATTTGCCATTTTCATCGTAACAACTGCGGTGTCAACATCCGGGATACCGGACTCTTCCTGAAGGTTCGGATTGACCAGGCAGGAACCAACAG
>CALWUF010000028.1 GCA_944384655.1 uncultured Butyricicoccus sp.
CGTGTTGCCGCAGCCGCTGAAATTGTAGTACTTCCCATCCGGCTCAAGCAGATAATAAACCGGATTGTCCACGCCTTTGAATGAAAAGATCGAACCGTTTTCATTGCCTTCTGCCGTGTGGTTAAACACAACGTCCATAATAACTTCCATGCCATTTTTGTGCAATGCACGAACAAGGCGGCGAAGCTCATCGCCTTCATTCGTAAATTCATGCTCAGCAGAATATGCGGTATTCGGCGCAAAGAACGCCACGGGATTATAACCCCAATAATCGAGCAACAAGCGCCCATCATGAATGCGCATATCACGCATCTCATCAAACTCAAAGATCGGCATAAGTTCGATCGCGTTCACGCCTAAATCCTTGAGATATGGAATTTTTTCCATCAATCCATCAAAGGTGCCCGGATGATTGACATCAGATGACTCATGGCGTGTAAACCCGCGCACATGAGTTTCATAGATGATTAAATCCTGCATTTTGATATGTGGAGAACGGACACCGAGCCAATCAAAATGGGATGAAACAATCCGTCCACGATATTCAAAACCAGTCTGTGGGCGCGTACCCCAAGCCGACTGCCCGGCGACTGCACGAGCATATGGGTCAAGCAGGAGATTGTTTTTATCATACAATAAACCTTTTTCCGGATCATATGGACCATCGATGCGATATGCATATTCAAATTCATCGATCTCCAATCCAAAGACCACCATAGAATAGACACTGCCCACGCGGTATTCGTCAGGAAAAGGAAGAACTGCAAATGGTTCGGATTTGCGACGTTTAAATAAAACCAGCTCCACACTGGTCGCTCCCTGCGACGTGATAGTAAAATTGATGCCACCTGGCAATTCAAAGGCGCCATTCTGCAAACAGTATCCAGGGCAGGTTTTAAAGCCGCCAATTTCGCGCATTGGGTGAAAGAAGCTCTTACGATTGCGCACACGCAATACAGATTCCATATTTTGTAAGATCGTTTCCATATCGTCCAGCCCCATGGAAGCAGGTGTTTCCCCAACTATGCTCCAATAAGAATTCGGCATCGTGTTCCGACTCTGTTCAGACAAGTGTCTCACCTCGTTTTATTCTATAGCGAGCGGTAGTCGAAACTCCGCCAGTATAATAATCTTGTTTACTATTATTATCTCTTTTCCCGGGATTGTCAATTGTTTTCACCCCCTGTTTGAAATAAAAATCTCTCTTTTTCACGTTATCCATATATTTTTCCACATGTTTCGCTATTTCGTCTGATATCACCGTCGAAATTGTTTGTTTTTCTTGTTTTCTTTGTAAATTTTGTTATAATGATAGTATTCATATCTATGCTCCATTTTGTAGAAGGAGAAACGAAATATGTATACCATTCGTCAGTTTTTACGCCCTTCCAACGTGGAAGAAGCGTATCAAGCCCTGACTGCAGCCCGCAACAACACTGTTTTGGGCGGCTGCATGTGGCTGCGGCTCGGTCACCGCGCCATCGGCACTGCCATCGACCTGTCCGGGCTGAATCTCGACGCCATTACGGATACGGGCGATACCATTGAAATCGGCGCCATGGTTTCCCTGCGCCAGCTCGAGACCAGTGAGCTGCTTCAGCAGCAATATGGAACGTTGTTCCGCGACGCAGTCTCCGGCATCGTCGGCACACAGTTCCGCAACACCGCAACAGTTGGCGGCAGTGTTTACGGACGCTTCGGTTTTTCCGATGTACTCACGGCATTGCTGGCTTTACCCGCACAGGTCAAGCTGTATCGCCGCGGCACAATATCCATCGAAGAATTTGCCGCGATGCCGTATGAAAAGGACATTCTCGAATCCATAATCCTGCCTAAACAGATATATGCTGCATCGTATCAGCACATGCGCTTTCAAGCAACTGATTTCCCCGTGTTGACCTGTGCCGTTTCCTGCCGAGATGATGTGTATCGTATTTCAGTCGGCGCACGCCCACAGAAAGCCTGTCTCGCATATCATGGATCATCGCCAGACGCACAGAGAATCACGGACAACCTGAACTTTTCATCCAACATGCGGGCCAGTGCGGATTACCGCCGCAAAATCTGTCCTGTACTCATCCGCCGTGCGCTGAAGGAGGTGCAGGTATGCAGATAACGATTGCCATCAATGGCAAAAATTATACCCGTCTGGTTGATCCGGATACCACATTATATACTTTTGTCCGCGATTGCGGCTGTTATTCGGTCAAATGTGGCTGTGAAACCACCAATTGCGGTCTATGTACCGTGTGGATGGACGGCACACCGGTACTCTCCTGTTCCGTGCTCGCAGCACGTGCCGCAGGGCATGAAATCACCACACTGGAAGGCGTGTTGGAAGAATCCAAACAATTTACGGACTTTCTCGCCGCGGAAGGTGCAGAACAGTGTGGTTTCTGCTCTCCTGGTTTCATCATGAACGTACTGGCAATGAAACGTGAACTCTCCAATCCGACAGAATCCGAAATCCAGCAGTATCTGTCCGGCAATTTGTGCCGTTGTACCGGTTATGCAGGACAGATGCGCGCCATCCGCAAATACATGGAGGTGGAAGCGTGAAATACGTCAATACCGCAGTAAAAAAGGTGGATGCGGATGCGCTCGTGCAGGGTAAGCCGGTGTATACCGATGATCTTGCGCCAAAGGAATGCTTGATTATTAAATTGCTCCGTTCCCCGCATGCACATGCAAAAATTGTCGATATCGATACAAAAATTGCGGAAAAAGTGCCGGGCGTCGAGTTGATCCTCACCTGCAAAAACGCACCGCGCCACCGCTTTACTTCCGCAGGTCAAACGTATCCTGAATGGTCGCCGTATGACCGCGTGCTGTGTGACGACACGATGCGTTATGTCGGCGACGTCGCCGCAATCGTCGCAGCAGATACCGAAAAACACGCGGAACAAGCATGCCGGCTCATCAAAGTCACCTACGAAGTTCTCGAACCGATTCTGGACTTTGAAACCGCAAAGGACAATCCCATCCGTGTGCACGATGACGACAGCTTTGCAAAATCTCCATTTCATTATGCACCAGAACGCAACCTGATTACCTCTGGTCGTGAAGATTTCGGCGATTTTGACGCAGAATTTGCCAAATGCACCCACACAGTTGACTGTACCTATTATACCCCTGCACAGCAGCAGTGTATGATGGAGACCTTCCGATCCTATGCGTATATGGAATATTCCGGTCGTCTGACACTGGTATCTTCTACACAGGTGCCATTTCATGCCCGCCGTCATATCGCAACCATGCTGGGCATCCCGTACACAAAAGTGCGCGTCATCAAGCCGCGTATTGGCGGCGGTTTCGGTGCAAAACAGACTTCTGTTTCCGAATTCTATCCGGCTGCGGTCACCTGGCTGACCGGCAAACCCTCCAAATTGATCTTTACACGGCAGGAAGCATTTGCCTGTTCCAACAGCCGCCATCAAATGCGCATACGTGTGCGTGCGGGCTGTGACACGGAAGGCAATGTCACTGCAATCTCTATTGAATCGTTGTCCAACACTGGCGCATACGGCGAACACGGTTCGACAGTTATCGGTCTGGTTGGACATAAAACCATACCGCTGTACAACAAACTGAAAGGCGGACGCTTTGTCTGGGACGTCGTATATACAAACATGGAATCTGCCGCTGCATTCCGCGGGTATGGCGCAACACAGGGCACGTTTGCACTGGAATCCACGGTCAATCAGCTTGCAGAAAAAGCAGGCATTGACGCGGCGGAACTGCGCCTGCGCAACATCGCAAAAGAAGGCGCAGAAGTGTTTATGACACATGAAATCAAGTATTTAAATTCCTCCGGTCTGCGCGGCTGCATCACACGCGGCATGGAGCTGATCGGCTGGAATGAAAAACCGCACCGCCAGGTCATGCCGGACGGAAAAATACGCGGCATGGGTATGGCAATCTGTATGCAAGGTTCCGGCATTGCAAATGTTGATACAGCATCTGTCGAACTGCGGCTGGAAGACTTCGGCTTCTATACGCTGATGATCGGTGCAACAGATATGGGTACGGGCTGTGATACCATTTTTGCACAGATGGTCGCAGACGCCATGCATTGCCCTATGGAAAAAATTCTGGTACATGGTGTCGATACCGACGTTTCACCATATGATCCAGGTTCCTATGCATCCGCGTCCACATATGTCACAGGTATGGCTGTTGTCAAAGCCTGTGAACATATGACAGAACTGATTTTAGACGAAGCTGCTGTTCGCATGAACTGCCCGCGTGAAACGCTCTCCTTTGACGGCGCTTCAATCACAGCGGAGGACGGAACAATATTGTCATTGGATGACCTCGCGTCCGCACTGGTTGCAGGTCCGAAAACACATCAGCTTGTCGCAACTGCATCACACGGTTCTCCCATTTCCCCGCCACCGTTCATGGCAGGTTTTGCAGAAATTGAAACCGATCCGGAAACCGGCAAGACAGATGTCATCCAAATGGTAGGCGTTGTCGATTGCGGTACACCGATCAACCGTGCCCTTGCGCGGGTACAGACGGAAGGCGGACTGTCACAGGGCATTGGTTTCGCCTTGTTCGAGAATGTGCACTACCAGACCAATGGAAAAATGATGACTGACAACTTTATGAATTATAAAATTCCGACTCGCATGGATACCGGTGAAATCATCGTGGATTTTTCCGAAAGCTATGAACCAACCGGACCATATGGTGCAAAATCCATCGGTGAAGTTGTTATCAATACGCCTGCGCCCGCAATTGTACAAGCTGTATATGAAGCGACGGGTGTTCGTGTGACCAGCTTGCCAATCACGCCGGAAAAAATCCTGATGGGACAAAAATAAAGCTCTGAAACGCAAGAACGGACAACCGAAACAATACCGGTTGTCCGTCATTTTATTTGCTTCTACTTTTCAAAATCCTGCCAGATCCCTGAGTACCTCGCCGGCGAGGATCAGCCCCACAACAGACGGCACAAACGCCACACTGCCGGGCGCCTGCTTTTTACTGTGACCTGGTCGCCCCGCTACAGCTACATTTGTGATCTCCCGCTTGAGCGCAGATGGTTCCTCTTTGGAATATACTGTTTTCAGATGACGAATTCCGCGTTTTTTCAATTCGCGCCGCATGACACGCGCCAACGGATCAACAGATGTATTGTAAATATCTGCCACTTCAAATCGTGTCGGATCGAGCTTGTTTCCTGCACCCATGGAACAAATAATTGGTACGCCTGCCTGATTTGCCCGGCAGACCAACTCAATTTTGGCTGATACCGTGTCAACTGCGTCAATAATATAGTCGTATATGCTTAAATCGATCCGATCTGCTGTCTCCGGCAGATAAAACAAATTATGCACAGTAACTTTACAATCTGGATTGATATCCAAAATGTGTTGCCGCATGATTTCGGTCTTTTGCCGTCCCACTGTTGCATGGGTTGCCACAAGCTGTCGGTTGATATTGGAAAGCGATACGGTATCGTCATCAAACAAATCGAGCGCACCCACGCCGCTGCGTGCCAACGCATCCACGGCATGACCACCCACTCCACCGAGACCGAATACGGCAACTCGCGCTCCAGCCAGTCGTTGCATTGCTTCCGCGCCGAACACCGCTTCTGTCCGCACAAATTCTTCCCGCATAGTCTGTCCTCCCAATGAATCGAACTTTTATTTGTTTCAGTATAGTGCAATAAACTGTGAAATGTCAATGCGCCAGATGTTGCATTGCATGGCATTTATTGTTATACTAATACGGTAGGAAATGGCTGCCTTTCGCAGCCGTTTATATGTATAAGGAGATCACCGCCATGTCCCATTTCAACGACCATCTGGATGATATCGTGCGGCAACTGCAAACGGGTTATCAATCCAGCGACTTATTTTTTACTCGTGACGGTTTGGAACGTCCAAACCGCAATGCCATCATTCAAATTCTGAATGATTTCCGCCAGCTTCTGTTCCCTGGCTATTTCGGCGATGAGAAGCCCACGCGCACCTCTGCGCCCTATTTTGCCGGGCACATGCTGACGCGTATTTATGAAGAATTGTGCCCACAAATTGCGCTTGCACTGGCGTACCGCGAGGGCGGACGTACCGAGGGCATTACACTGCGGGCCGAGGAAGCTGCTTCCGAATTGCTCATGGAGTTGCCACGCATTCAAAAGTTGCTTCTCATCGATGTAGAGGCTGCACTCAATGGCGACCCTGCTGCGGGCAGCCGTGAACAGGTCATCTTTTCCTATCCAGGTCTGACTGCAATCTTTGTCCATCGGATTGCTCATGAACTGTATCTGCGCGATATCCCATATATCCCACGTATCATGAGTGAATATGTGCATGGTCTGACTGGCATTGACATCAATTCCGGTGCAACCATCGGCGAATATTTCTTCATCGATCATGGTACTGGCGTTGTAATCGGTGAAACGACCAACATTGGCAACAATGTTAAAATTTATCAGGGCGTCACGCTGGGCGCACTCTCTACCCGTGCCGGTCTCAAATTGGCGGGTAAAAAACGCCATCCAACCATTGAAGACGACGTCACGATTTATTCCAATGTCTCAATTCTAGGCGGTCAAACCGTCATCGGCAGAGGCTGTACCATCGGCGGCAGTGCATTTATCACCTCTTCTATCCCACCATTTTCACGGGTCAGCGTCAAAAATCCAGAATTAACGGTAGATGACTTCGGCGAGAGAGCCTATGAAGCATCAGGGAATTAACCCTAACAACACAACAGCCGGAGCATCATACGCTCTGGCTGTTTTCACTGTTCAAATGGAATAAAAATCACCCATGTTCTCGCTGCGTTCGACCAGATCCGCCAATGTCACATGATCCACTACGCCATTGATGGCGTCATTCAGTTCTTTCCACAATGTCAACGTGACGCAGTTTTCTGCTTTCGAGCAGGTTCCCATGCCTTCTTCCACACAGACAACCGGAGCAAGCGAACCTTCTGTCAGGCGCAGGATATCCCCTACCGTATATTCATCCGGCGCTTTTGCCAGACGGTAACCGCCAGATGAACCGCGGACACTCTTGACAAATCCCGCTTTTGCCAGAATGCCGATAATTTGTTCAAGATATTTTCCACTGATATTCTGACGCTTTGCGATTGTCTTCAATGCTATATTTTCTCCGGTATCATGCAGTGCCAGATCAAGCATCAAGCGAAGTGCATACCGACCCTTCGTCGAAATTTTCATACCCTTTTCCTCCTTTTCCTATTGTACCGTAGGAAAAATAGGAATGCAAGACTTTTTTGCGCTGTTTTCGCACGGTATTGCCAGAAACTGCCCAGTTCATATAAAGTTTCTGTATGAAGATTTGTTAAATCTCAAATTTTTACTTGTATCTATGTTAACAAAATGTTATGATAGTATCCAACGTTTTACAAATAGGGAGATTTATACCATGAACAAGTTAGGCGCCATGCTCGTGATCTGTCTTCTGGGTCTCACGTTGACTGCCTGTAATACGGCATCCGTCATGCCAGCAGGTTCCGCCGACACAATGGATACCGATTCAGCTCCCGCTGAGCCGATCATGCCCGCCGGTTCTTCCGGCTCGTCCTCCGTACAGGATCATGATCCCAATACACGTGTGTATCGTGACTGTTCGGTTACTGTCCTCGGTTACAGCATCCGTGAAGATTGCGACGGAGATCCCGCGCTGCGTGTAGAATATCGATTCCGAAACAATTCCGAATCACCGGCATCCTTCAGCACAACCGTTATTCCCAATGCGTATCAGGGCGACTCGGAACAAGCGCTTTCATATTCCACTCCGTCGCAGAATGACCCACAATATTCCGCCCTGCTCACACTGCTCGATCCCGGTGAATCCATCGTCTGCGCCGGTTATTTTAAACTGTCCTCTACAGACCTTCCCGTTGAACTGGAAGTCAAGGACCTGCGTGACAGTTCTGCTGATGCACTGTGCCGTACGTTGACCATCGCCGGCATGCCAATCGAAACATATTTGGAAGCCTCTGCCAAAAGCAAATGATTTTCATCCACAAAAAACGGAGCTCGCACTGCGAACCCCGTTTTTTATTTGTCCTCCCAATCCTGATCTTCATTCCGGGAGTTGTCTTTTTTCTTCTTCTTGGGTATCCAGTCAATCTTTACCCGAGATTTTAAGTCCACTGCTCTATTTTTGAACTGCCGAATCTGTTCCCGCAGCGGTACAGCGGTTTCGCCAAAACGCTTTTCATCCCCCCGTTCGGTGTGTTCCGAAATCACATGTTCTCCCGAAGGAAGCCCTTGCAACTTTTGTTTCTTTTCGCGGCGTGAAACACTGGATACCATGCCAAGCGCGAGATACATCGTCACAACTGATGAGCCGCCATAGCTGAAAAACGGTAACGTCAGACCCATAACCGGTCCAATGCCGAGGCACATGAAGATATTTTCATAGGTCTGAAACAACAGCATACTGCCCACACCAACACAGATCAGCGACAACGTTTGTCCGTGTGCACGATACGCGACGAAAAAAGCACGGAATATCAATGACATCAGCGCAATGACAATGACCATACAACCAACCAGACCCCACTCTTCTCCGGCGACGCCGAAAATAAAGTCGGTATGCTTTTCGGGCAACATGTTGTTCTGTGTCTGATTGCCCTTGAGAAATCCTGTACCGAACAGCTTGCCCGAACCGATGGCAATGAGGCTCTGCTCCTGCTGCCAGTATGTATCCGGTGCAATTGTCGGGTCAAACAGAACGAGGATGCGATTCTTTTGAATATTGCTGAGCACTTGCCACAAAATCGGTACCGCTGCACAGGTGAGAATGACACCGCCGGCAAACCATTTCAAACTGAGACCTGCGGCAAACAGCATGAGTATCGCAATAAAGACATATGGCAATGACATGCCGACGTCATGTGACGGCAAAACAATCGCAGCCATAACTGCAAGCAGATGTGCTCCCAACATCAATAAACTGCGCACACGGTTGAGCCGATAGCGCAGGAGATTGATGTGTTTGGCAAACGTGAAAATAAACAACAGCTTGCCCAGTTCTGCCGGCTGAATGCCGATGCCGCCAAAACGCAACCAACTCTTGTTGCCGCCATCTTCATAGCCGAATACAATCAGCGACAGTTGGAACAAAATGTTGGCAACCAGAATGATCCGCCACCACTTTGTCAGCTTTTCCAGATCAAGACAAGACATGATGATAAAACCGATCAAACCGAGCACAATTGCCAAACCCTGGATCACCATATATCGTGTGCTGCCCTCTTCCAGACTATGGGTGGCAGAAAAAATCAAAACCATGCCAAACGCCGAACAAAACAGCGCAACAAACAGCAGGACATAGTCCATTGTCCGAAAATACCGGCTCATTTTCTCTTTTATATGTTGCATGAACTGATATCCTTTCCGGAAAACGCAAATCCGATTCAAAATTTAATACTTACTAATCATACCACCTTTGACGCAGGCGGTAAATAGTTTTTTTACTGAAAATCGTATTTTACTACAGTATAATTGCCACTGTCAGACCGAAATGTATCATCTTACGCAGCCTTGTCTATGATTTGCAAAAGTTAGGCTTCATTTTCAATACATTCATGGTATAATAGAAAATATATTCAAATCTCTGACAACAGAAACAGTTTGCACACGATCACAAAATCTCAGTTTTAAAAAGGAGTCTTCTTATGCTTACTGATATCGAAATTGCACAAAATTGCCCCATGCAGCCGATCCACGACGTTGCGGTAAAGATCGGTCTTCTGGAGAACGATCTCGAGTACTATGGAAAGTACAAAGCAAAAATCTCGGACGACGCCTGGAACCGGCTGAAGGACAAGCCCGACGGTAAGCTGATTCTGGTAACAGCCATCAACCCCACGCCTGCAGGCGAAGGTAAAACAACAACAACAGTCGGTTTGGGACAGGCGCTGGACAAGATGGGCAACCGCTCCATCATTGCACTGCGTGAACCCTCGCTTGGTCCCGTATTTGGTATCAAGGGCGGCGCTGCTGGCGGCGGTTATGCACAGGTTGTTCCGATGGAAGACATCAACCTGCATTTTACCGGCGATATGCATGCCATCGGCGCGGCAAACAATCTGCTGTGCGCGATGATTGACAACCATTTACAACAGGGCAATGTACTTCAGATCGACCCGCGCCGCATTGTCTTTACCCGCGTTGTCGATATGAACGACCGTGCGCTGCGCAATGTCGTGGTCGGCATGGGCGGTCCGATGAGTGGCGTCCCGCGCGAAGATCATTATATGATTACGGTTGCCAGCGAAGTCATGGCCATTCTCTGCCTGGCTACCAGCCTGTCGGATCTGAAAAAACGCTGTGGCGACATCCTGGTTGCATACCGGTATGACGGTTCCCCAGTATTTGCACGTGACCTCAAAGCAGACGGCGCAATGACTGCCCTTCTCAAAGATGCACGCAAGCCAAATCTCGTGCAGACACTGACCGGTTCTCCGTGCCTGATGCACGGTGGTCCATTTGCCAACATTGCACACGGCTGTAATTCCATTTCCGCGACCCGCATGGCGCTCAAGCTTGCAGATTATACCATTACCGAAGCAGGTTTCGGCGCAGATCTCGGCGCAGAAAAATTCTTCGATATTAAGTGCCGCAAAGCCGGTCTGCATCCGGATTGTGTCGTTCTGGTCGCAACCATCCGCGCACTCAAATACAACGGTGGCGTTGCCAAGGCGGATCTCAGCACCGAAAATCTTGAAGCGCTCAAAGCCGGTTCGGTCAATCTCCAGAAACACATTGAAAACATTGGCAAATATCATGTCCCGGTTGTCGTCGCAATCAATCGTTTTGCTTCCGATACGGACGCAGAAATTGAATATCTGCGCACCCTGTGTCATGATATGGGCGCACGTTACGCGCTGTCCGAAGTCTTCGCAAAGGGTGCAGACGGCGGCATGGAACTGGCGCAGATGGTCATAGAGGAAGCAAACAGCGGTAAGTCTGCATTTTCGCCTCTGTATGCAGATGATCTGCCGCTCAAGGAAAAAATTCAAATCGTTGCAACGGAAATCTATGGCGCAGACGGCGTTTCCTATTCCCCCGCAGCAGAAAAATCCATCGACGCAATCACAAAGCTGGGTTATGGCAATCTGCCGGTCTGCATTGCAAAAACCCAGTATTCCCTGTCCGACGACGCTACAAAGCTCGGTCGTCCCACCGGCTTTACCATCAATGTCTGTGCCGTCCGCGTCAGCGCAGGCGCAGGTTTTGTCGTCTGTGAAACTGGAGCTATCATGACTATGCCCGGTTTGCCCAAAAACCCGGCGGCGTTCAATATTGATGTCGATGAGAAAGGACGCATTACTGGACTGTTCTGATTATGATCATTCAAACACATAACGTTACTGATACGGAACGCGCAGGCGGTATGCTTGCAAAAAAGCTGTCCCCGGGTGCGCTCGTGGCTTTTACCGGTGATCTCGGCGCAGGTAAAACGGCATTTTGCCGCGGGTTCTTACATGCGCTCGGATATTCCGGGCGTGTGACCAGCCCAACCTTTACCATTGTCAATGAATATGACACCGAATTGTGCCGTGTCTGTCATTTTGATATGTACCGCATTCTTGATGAAGATGCGCTGTATGACATTGGTTGGGATGACTATTTCGACGGTGATACCATTTTACTCGTCGAATGGAGTGAAAACATTGCAGATGCACTGCCAGAGTCGCATATCACGGTGGATATCCGCCGTGGTACAGAGGAAAATGACCGCATTATCACGATTGATGGAGGGAACACACGTTGAAAATTCTCACACTGGAATCCTCCTCCCTGTCCGCCTCAGTCTGCGTCACGGAAGATACCCGATTGCTCGCACAATCATTCCAGAACTGCGGATTGACGCACAGCGCAACCCTGTTGCCGATGATTGACCATATCCTGACCGCAGCCCGGCTGACAATGGATGACATTGACGCCGTTGCCGCCGTCACCGGTCCCGGCTCGTTCACCGGTATCCGTATTGGCGTGGCAACTGCGAAGGGCATTGCAGATGGGAAAAATCTGCCCTGCATTGGAGTCTCCAGCCTCGCAGGCGCAGCGTGGAATGTCACATTGACCAACCGCATGATTTGTCCCGTCATGGATGCACGCCGCAACCAGCTCTACAATGCACTGTTCATCAGTTCCGGCGGCAAATTGGAACGTCTGGTCCCTGACCGGCTCATTACCAAAAGTGATCTCAAAAAAGAACTGATTTCTTTTGGAAAATCCATTCTTTTGGTTGGAGATGGCGCACAAATGTGCTATAATGAGTTCATCGGTTCGGGAGATCTGGATGTGATTCCCGCACCGCCCGGTTTGATTTTCCCCTGTGCCCATGGCGCCGCAATGGAAGCGCACCGCCTTGCACAGGAAGGTCATTTGATATCCGCTGCGCAGCTATTGCCGTGCTATCTGCGTCAACCGCAGGCCGTCCGCGAACGGCTGGCACGCGAAGCTGCTCAAACTATCCACACTACAACAAAGGAGTAACAAATCATGGCTCAGGTTCACGTAATGGATCATCCGCTGATTGTACACAAGCTGTCTCTCATGCGCGACAAGTCTACCGGCCCCAAAGAATTCCGCGAAGCAGTGGAGGAAATCTCCACCTTGCTGTGCTATGAGGCTACCCGCGACCTTCCTTTAAAGGAAGTTGAAATTGAAACCCCAATCGCCCGCACCAAGGCGAGCTTTATTTCCGGCAAGAAGCTGGCAATTGTCTGCATTCTTCGCGCCGGTCTTGGCATGGTTGATGGTGTTCTCGATCTGATCCCAAATGCCAAAATCGGTCATATCGGTCTGTATCGCGACCCTGATACGTTACAGCCGGTTGAATACTACTGCAAGCTGCCGACGGATATCAGCAGCCGTGACGTTATCATTGTGGATCCAATGCTGGCGACTGGCGGTTCTGCGATCGCTGCCATCCAATTCCTCAAGAACTATGGCGTTCAAAACATTAAGCTGATCTCTATCCTCGCTGTTCCGGAATCGTTGCAGGCGATTCAGGAAGAGCATCCAGACGTCGAAGTCTACTGCGCATCCATCGATGAAAAGCTCAATTCCAAGGGCTATATTGTCCCAGGCGTAGGTGACGCAGGCGACCGCCTGTTCGGTACCAAGTAAACACACAAATAGAACGCCGGCGCTGCTCGCATCCAAACGCAGTTGCGCCGGCGTTTTTTGCCCTGAGAGGTTTTTATATGTCTCTGCCCTTTGATGGATCAGGAAAACGGTTTTATCCATATTTCTGGTATCTCAAAACAAAATATGGCGGACGCATTGCAAAAGTTCCATTGGACGGCGGCTTTACCTGTCCCAACCGGGACGGTACAAAAGGCGTCGGCGGATGCAGTTACTGCTCTGCTGCCGGGAGCGGAGATTTTATCGCCGCACCGGAGTTGCCGCTGCGGACACAGTTTGAACGCTATCGAACAAACAATCTGAGTAAATGGGAACCGATCGGATATATCCCCTACTTCCAGTCATTTACTGGGACCTATGCGCCTGTCTCCCGTCTGCGCGAATTATATATGCAAGCGCTTGCATTGCCAGATGCCGTCGGGCTGTCCATTGCCACCCGTCCGGACTGTATCGGAGAAGACATCTGCGCACTGCTCGCAGAAATCGCACAGCAGACTGATTTAACCGTTGAGTTGGGTGTACAAACGATATTTGATCATACCGCCAGCCGGTGCAACATGCACCACACGTTTGCACAGTTTGAACAAGCGCTCACCCGTTTGCACCGTATGCCAGTATCTATCTGCGTCCATCTCATCAATGGTCTTCCCGGTGAAACGCCGGAACAGATGGTACAATCTGCAAAACACATCGGCTGCATGGGAATTGATGCAATCAAATTACACGCACTGCATATTCTGCGCGGTACACCGCTCGCCGAAACAGCTTATTCATGCCTCACGCTGGAGCAATATGTCTGTATCGTCTGTGATCAATTAGAAGTTTTGCCGCCACAGGTAGTGATCCAACGTCTGACCGGCGATGGCAAGGGCAAAGATCTGCTCGCGCCTGATTGGAGCCGCAACAAACGCGCTGTACTCGCCGCCATCGACCGTGAACTCAAGCGCCGGGACAGTGTACAAGGATGCCGCCTGTCCGGTTGCTCCTCCCTCGCCACCTGAATCTCCTGCCGCTTTATATCAAGTACAACCGAAGAAGGGTTTGTCTTCCTCCCGGAAAGACAAACCCTTCTTTTTTTAGTCTGCATATTCCCGCACCATCTTAAATAACTGTGTCCGATTGCGGATATTCAGCTTTTTATAAATATTGAGGATATGCTTTTTCAATGTATTGTTGGTAATGGTGAGTTGTGAACAGATGATATCATTGGGCAGACCCTGCATAAGCAGACCAAGAATGGTTGTCTCCCGCGCTGTCAAATGAAATCGTTCCTCACATTCATGGATGCTCAGCTTTTCATGTTGCCGCGCACAGTCTTCATAAAAGCGTGCCGTGCGCAGTGCCAGATGTTCTTTAAACATATCCAGCAGGAACACGTCATCATATAGAAAATCCGGCTGTCCGCGACGGCGATAAAATGAAATTTTCGCAAGGACTTTTCCTTCCAACGCAGGCAAAATATGGACACTGTGATGAAAGCCTTCTGCTTTGGAAAAGCGCTGATAGCATTCCGTTTCTATGCGCTCCTCTTCAGAAAAGACATCGCTCTCACGGTATACCATGCTCTTACCTCCCATGAGTAACCCGCGGCTGAAATCCAACTTCTGATACTTGTCGAGATATTCTTTTGCAACGCATTCAGCGTAACAATTGCACACCGCATATGTCAATTGAGGCAGGTCCTGTTCTGAGGAATAATAAAAAACCGCGCCGTCAAACTCCATCAGCAAATGCATCTGTTCCAAAAAATTCCGGCACATGTCATGAAACTCGCTGATCTGATGGATGTGATATGTGATATTATTAAAAATTACCCAATCATTGGCTTCCTGTATATGCAAATTTGTCGCCTCCAACACAAAAAAAGAAGGCGTTCTACGGCAAAAAAACCATAAAACGCCTTTGTTTTACAGAGATATGATATCATGATGCGGGCAACCTGTCAAGCGCTACTCCAAAATAATTCTGAATAAGTATACTTCTGTAAGAAGGAGTATCAATTTCCCCCAGAACCGACATCCTCTGCACTTTGTGTGTTATCTGCAGATGCGTCGCTTTCCAGCACGGAAACTGCCTGCGTCAGCCAGTCTATACCGTCTTCAGATGTCAACCAGCGGTAAAACAACATTGCAGGATCATTTTCCTCCAGACCGTCGCGCACAGCAATAAAATATTGTGTCCGCAGCGGATACTGTCCTGAATCAGCATTCAGTGCCAATGTCTGTGCCGATGGCAACACACCATCAACCGCTGCAACAGCCGTGCCTTGTGGGATACCGTTTTCCTGCATCTCCAGATAGGTTGTATAGCACAGCGTGCCTTGTGTATGCGGGCAAGCTGCTGTCAATGTATCGTCGCCATCTTGTATTTGTACCCCTGTGCCGTCTGATCCGAATATCTGTGCAAACAGTTTCCGGCTATCCGAACCGGGTGCGGATGCATACCCTTTCCAGTTGGAGGAGCCGCCCTGATACGCCGCTTCAATTTCCTCCGAGGTCAGCGTTGTTTCCTGTGCATCATCTGTCAGAAAGACCAGCGCATCTGAACCAATCGCCTGTATGGTGACACCTTCCTCTTTCAACTTTGTCTCTGTGTCACTGTCCGGTGCATATGCCAGCACAACGTCCAGCTCACCATCCAACAAGCGTTGCCACGCCTCTTCACTTGTGCCATAGAACAAAGAATCGGAAACCTCCGCATACGCACTGCCAGTCGCCGCAGATGCTGCCAGATTGCCCGGCAGACTGAGCAATTCACAACCGCCAAAGCGTTCCAGTCCATCTGCGGGAATGCTTTCCACTGTCACAGACTGTACCGATTCCACAGAAGCTGAGCCTTCTGCACTCCCCTCCTGTGTGGGCGCAGCCCCACAGCCCGTCAACAGGACGGCACACAGTGCTACTGCGAACAAACTGTTTCTGTTTTTCCTCATCGTCGCTCGCCTCCTCAATGTGTGCCTGTAAGCATTGTCCGAACAATCCAGTCGCCGTGAGAATCCACAATGCCCGACCAGCAGCCTGACACTGCCACAAAATATGAACCATCTACACTGGAAATACTGTCATACGTCGGTTCCAATACAACACGCCCTTTTGTATTTCCAATGCCTTGCAACCCGGTCTCAGGGTCTGTAATGGTGAACACGGAATCTTCATATGCTGCCTCTTGCTGCGGTGCAGTGTACGTATATGGATGCAGCTTACCAACCTTTGCGTCATCGAGATCAAACAGTTGATATCCATCTTCCAGTGCAACAACCACCCAATCTTCGCCCTGATGGTAATACGTCGCTTGTCCCTCAAAATCAAAACTTTTCAAGTCGTCAAATATAATCGAATTGCCCTCTTCATTGATATAAGCAAAATAGCTCCGTGGCAATGCAATCAACTGCTGTGCATTTAAATCCTTCGGCAACATCAATTTTTGTTTTGTGGATGCACTGAGAACAATACATTCTTCTTCGCTTTCCCACAACTGATACAGCGGCAGCTCATCGCCGCACTTCACACCATTGATATATTGAAATTCTGCGACTTCCCTGCCGGACGAATCGATTACACCAAATTTACCTGTGTCATCTTTCGCCAACGCATACCCTTCACAGCTCTCATCCAACCAAACCGCATCTACCTCTGTGACAGTACCATCTTCATCAACAAAGCCCCACTCATTTTCTGTGAGCTGTATGGTCGCCGTGCCGTTGGAAAATGCACCGACCTTCACGGCTGTCAGCGCAGCACGGCTTTCTGTTGAATCCGCATCACTGATATGCCATATCGTGGCATTCTCCGCATTCTCATAGCTTACAATCACGCCATCCGTACACGATGAGACAACACCTGTCACCTGCCCGATAATCTTGCCGTCACTGTCATATACTGTGGTCACTGTGCTTCCCGTGCGCTGAACAAAAATACAATGTTCATTCACCGTAATACTGCCATCAAACGGACCCAGCATCCAACTGCCATCCTGTGCCGCACAGGAAACGCGCGTACCTTCCTCTGTGGTTTCAGTCATCACCCAGATCAACTGATCCCGACAGAATTTGCGTTCCACTGACGAATAAATTGCATTGGTCACCAATTCTCCGCCGGAATCCGTAAATGCATAGCGATAAACCGGCGTACCATCCTGCTTCCAACCAATAACCTGTGCGGCATATGGCAGAAGCTGTCCATAATCAGATGCGGGTGTCAATGTATCTTTCACGCCAATGACACGTGCAATGCCAACGGGTTCCTGCACCTCAAATTGCATATCCTCTGTATTGGGTTTCAGCTCTACAGATACCGCTGCTGTTCCTGCCGCAGAGCCCTGGTTGTGCGGTACACTTGACTGCGGCTGCATGGCGACAACGGCACATACCACAGCAGATACAACAACCATACCGACGGCTCGGATCGCTGCCCGCTTTTCCATACTATCACCCCTACATATCTTTCTATTCATTACCATTTTATTATTCTAAGCAGGTATTATCTCGCTGTCAAGGCTTGTTTTGTAAACATTTTACTATAACATAAAAAAACAGCACAGCCGCGCGCCTCTCATTGGAGCAGAGCGGCTGTGCCTTTTCTATCATTTTCCAAACAAACGATTCAACAGCCGCCGGAAAAATCCAGCCTTCGGCTGTGTCCCCGACGGATGACGGTTTGATGCGACCATTTTCGGCGTTTCTTCCATCGCAGGCGGAATCGCTGAGGCCGTAACAGTATCACAATTGAAATAGTCATACAACTTCATCTGGCTATTTACCGGACGTTCCCCCTCCTGACAGGCAACGCGTTCATACGTTCCATCCGGCTTCATCAGCCAGGACTGGCTGTTATCTGTTTCCTGTGTCTTCATGATATACAACAATTGTTTGCGGATCTCCTTTGATTTCGGCTCCACAAAAATTTCAACACGACGCTGTGTATTGCGGTTGAGCAAGTCACCCGACCCCAGATAGATCCGCTGTCGTTCCCCTTCACCGAACACAAAGATGCGGGAATGCTCCAGATAACGACCGATAATGGCATGTATTGTGATATTTTCCGTACTGCCCGGAATACCTGGACGCAGACAGCAGATGCCGCGGACATACAGATGAATTTCCACGCCTGCCTGCGACGCCTCAACCATTTTTTCCATAATACCGATGTCATTGAACGAGTTGACCTTGATGGCTACATAACCATGCCCGCCATTTTTTTGCACGTCAATCTCACGTTCGAGCAACTCCAATACATGTGTGCGATAGCAATGTGGTGCAACCCACAGCGATTCTGTCTGTTCCGTTGTCTCCCCAATCGAGAGATTGTTAAATACCTCTGTGGCGTCACGTCCAACTGCGTCCTCATTGGTGATAAAACACAAATCGGTATATTGCTCCGAAGTTTTCTCATTGTAATTACCTGTGCCAACCTGCGTGGTATAGCTGACATTCCCATTTGCGTCCTTACGTGTAATCAAACATAATTTTGCATGCACTTTGTAATCGCTCAGACCATAGATAACACGACAACCAGCTTCCTCAAGAATGGCAGAATAGTCGATGTTATTTTGTTCATCAAAGCGCGCACGCAATTCCAGCATACACAGCACATCTTTGCCGCGATCCGCGGCATAACACAGGGCAGAGACCACCTTGCTGTGCCCCGCCAAACGATACAGCGAAATTTTTATGGAAACGACCTCCGGATCGTCCCCTGCCTCATACAGCATATTGAGAAATGGATGATAACTGTGAAATGGATATGCCAACAAAATCTCATTATCTGCAAGCCTGCGAATTGGAATATTTTTGTGATAAACCGCCGGAGCCTGCGGTTTGCGTTCCGGATAAAACAGCGAAATATCTGTTTTCTTGGTCTTTGCCGCAAGAGAAAACCCAAAGCCGAAGTCCAGCGGAATTTTCTGAATAAAAACAGCAGGGAGCGTAACCTCCAGGTGTTCACAGAGACATTTTTGAATCTTTTCCGACTTGCATGACATCTGTAAACGCACAGCAAACAAACGGCGGCGTTTTTTAATCAATTCCTGCATCACGCCGCGAAAGTCCATATCATAATCCAACAATGCCTCATCTACTGCAATATCCGCATTTCTCGTGACACGAATCGTCGCTGTTTCTACAATTTTCTGCTTGGTAAATAGCCGTTCGACAAAATGCTCGACAATGTCACATGTGAACAATACTTTTTTGCGTCCATCAAAACTGACAACAAAATAATCCGGCAGATGACCGATTGGAATAACTCCAAAACGTTCTCCGCCATTTTTGTTGTTGTGACAAGTGACAATATATTTTTCCTTATTGTGCAGAAAAGGAAACGGATGATGACGATCGACAATCTGTGGTGAAAGCAACGGCTTAATCTCTTCCGTAAAATATTTCTGCGCAATCATTTCGTCTATTTTGCTGATCTTTTTAAAATTGATGAAATCAATGCCATGCTGTTTGAGTTCAATCACAAGGGAAGTATACATCTCTTCGGTCATCGGCTCAAAAGAACGCACCATTTCAAGCATACGGGAAACTTGTTCCGCCGCATTCCAGCCGGTCTTATCATCCAGCTTGTCCGGGTCCATGATGCTCTGATCCGTTAATGACCCGACACGCACCATAAAAAATTCATCCAAATTGGAAAAGTAGATGGCAGCAAATTTTATCCGCTCAAACAATGGTACATCTGCACGCAACGCCTCGGAAAGTACCCGCTTATTAAATTCCAGCCAGCTCAACTCCCGGTTGACCAACAATTCCCTGGGTAGCATGTCAGCCGCCCTCCTTTTTTCATCCAATGATTCATTCTGTTGCATCACAACAGAGCTATATTCCAATTTCATTATATCGCAATTGCACACAAATTACGAGTTAAATTTGCTCAATTATTTTGTGCATGGAAATTCTGTGCGCAAAAAATGCCGACACCGCCACAGGGGGCGATATCGGCATTGCCATGGTCATTCGTGTGATTTGAATCAGTCGAACTCAACCGGATCAATATGCCAGATGTTGGCGGCATAGTCCTTGATGGTACGGTCAGAGCTGAACTTACCTGCATTGCAGATGTTCATCCAGCACTTGGATGCAAATGCATATTTGTCGCAATAATCGCGATTCAGACGCAGTTTGGTATCCACATAACTCTGGAAGTCATACATGAGGAAATATTTATCCGGATGGCTCTGACCCCAATCAACCTTATGGATGATGGAATCATATAGCTCGCGGAAAATACCTGTGCCGCCATCGTTGAGTGTACCGTTGACCAGCGCTTCCATAACGCGCTTGATCTTCGGATCGCTGTTGTAAATATTATACGGGATATAATTGTTGTTCTCCTCGCGCTCGATCTCTTCAACAGTGCCGCCAAAGATGTACTCGTTCTCGATGCCAGCTTCTTCTACGATCTCGACATTTGCGCCATCCATCGTGCCCAAGGTAACAGCGCCGTTGAGCATCAATTTCATGTTGCCAGTGCCGGAAGCCTCCGTCCCTGCGGTGGAAATCTGCTCGGATACATTGGCCGCTGCAACCAGCTTTTCTGCATAGGATACATTGTAATTGGAGACAAAGATCACGCGGATCTTATCACGTACCTGACCATCGTTCTCAATCAGGTGTGCAATTTCATTGATCAGCTTGATAATGCCCTTTGCACGCTCATAACCCGGCGCAGCTTTTGCACCGAAAATGAACGTGGTCGGGTAAAAGTCCTGGATCGAGCCATCCTTGATGCCGTAGTAGATGTACAGGATGGACAGTGCATTGAGGAACTGGCGTTTATACTCATGCAGGCGTTTGATCTGGATATCATAAATGGAATCTTTGATCGGTGCAGTGCCATCATGCTTGAGCATAAACATACCGAGCTGACGCTTTTTAATATGCTTGATGCGGCAGAACTCGTCAAGAATCGCCTCATCATGCACATACTTTTCCAGCTTCTTGAGCTGGGTCAGATCCGTAACCCATGCATCCGAACCGAGCAGACGGGTAATCAATGCAGACAGCTCGCGGTTGTTCATCGCCAGCCAACGGCGCTGGGTGATGCCGTTTGTCTTGTTCTGGAAGCGCTCAGGCCACAGCTCATAGAACGAGCGCAGCGTATTCTTCTTGAGAATCTCCGTATGAATCGCAGCAACACCATTCACATAGCTGGAGCCATACATGGCAAGGTTTGCCATATGAATCATATCGTGCTTGATGATCTGGACATCCTGAATAAAGTCGGGACCACGCTGCTGTTTATACAGTTCATCAATGAACATGTTGTTGATTTTTTCAATGATTTCGTAGATTTCCGGTACAACTGCAATTAACAGATGCTTGTTCCACTTCTCCAGCGCTTCCGGCAGGATGGTATGGTTGGTGTATGCAAAAGTCTTCTGCGCGATTTCAACTGCGTGACGGAACTCAACGCCTTCGTAAGTGGTGAGCAGACGGACAAGTTCCGGAATGGAAATGACCGGATGGGTATCATTCAACTGGATCGAATTGAATTCGGCAAAACGGGAGAAGTCATTGCCATGATTTGCCTTGTACTTCTTGATGATATCCTGCAGAGATGCAGAACAGAAGAAGTACTGCTGTTTCAGGCGAAGTTTCTTGCCCTCGTCGGTGGAATCGTTCGGATACAAAACGCGGGAGATATCCTCTGCACGGTTTTTCTCACGAACAGAAGCATCGTAATGCTGTGCATTAAACTCGTTGAAATCAAAAGAGGAGATGGACTCTGCCTGCCACAGGCGCAGGTTGCCGATGTGCTTGGTACCGTAGCCAATGATCGGGATATCATACGGTACCGCGCGAACGGTCTGATCTGCGAACTTGACCAAAACAGCTTCAGAGTCTGAACGGATGCTCCACGGATCGCCAAAACGGGTCCAGTCATCTGCAGTTTCCTTCTGGAAGCCGTCCTGAATATACTGCTTAAACAGACCATAACGATAGCGAATACCATAGCCATCAAGCGGCAGATCGAGCGTTGCCGCAGAATCCAGGAAACAGGCAGCCAGACGACCCAGACCGCCGTTGCCGAGAGATGCGTCCTCAACCTCTTCCAGCATGCTCAGGTCGAGACCTTTTTCCTTGAATCTCTCTTCTACTTCATCATAAATGCCAAGACAGAGCAGATTGTTATAAATGGCGCGACCGATGAGGAACTCGGCAGACATATAGAACGCATGACGACCTGCACGGTGCAGATTCAAGCTGTCTTTCCACGGCTCGGCAATCTCTGCCATGATGGCTTTGGACAGTGCATGGTGCAGATCTTGTGCATTGGCTTCGTCAAGATCTTTGCGAAGGTCGCTTCGCAGATAGACTTCCATGTTGTCCATAAGTTTTGCGCAATTCATTTTGTGAATATACCACCTTTCTGATCGTAAGCGATAGGGTATAGGCTCCATCGGAGGTATACGCAGCGGTTTGTGCCGTCGTGTTGTCGTACTGTCGCTCTTCTTTCACCCGGACCCAGCAAGCCCCTATCTCAAGATATGAATATTATACCATGATTTGGGATGTTTTCAACCAAAACCTGTTTCATGTCCCCCGTTTTATTACGCATTGCTAAATGAAGCAACATATTTTCACAAATTTTCGTCAGATTTTCTCGTGAACAAAGTGCGTTTTCTGCATATTTTAGCGCTCTGACAGCCGCAACGTTTTTTCCAGTAACAGGATTTTTAAAATTTGCTGTTGACAATGTTTTAAATTTGTGATATCTTCAATTCAACAATGTAAAACCGTTGACCGAGAAGAGTACGCTTTCGAGATACGCATGCAGAGAGCCGCAGGTAGTGGGATTGCGGCAGCGCACAGATTGCGGAATGGACTCGTGAGGGCAGCCTGAACGCTCCGGCAAGTAGGCGCTGACGGTTTCCGACCGTTATATCGGAACGCACATGATGGTGTGCGGCGAGTGGTCGATTCCTTTCCGGATCGGCAATACAGGGTGGCACCGCAGAAGTGAGAGCTTTTGTCCCTTGAGTTTTGTAACAAAACTCGGGATGAAGGCTTTTTTTGTTGCCCTTCCCGCCGCAAATATCAAGAAAGGAAGATTCCTCTATGCTCAAACCCACTGCTTCTGAAATCCAGGCTTATGCAGCCGATTATTCCACAATTCCACTGTGCCGCGAAATTTATGCGGATATCACAACCCCCATCGCCCTGCTGCGCAAAATTGCACAGGTTTCTGACCGCTATTTCCTTTTGGAAAGCGTTGAGGGCGGCGAACGCTGGGGACGATACTCATTCCTCGGTTTTGATCCCATCGTGCATGTGACATGCAAAGACCACGTTGTCACGACTGACTACACCGATGGCCGCCCCACACAGACCGTCACCACCAATGCACCCAACGAGGTGCTTCGCACACTGATGGCACAATACAAAGCGCCTCGCATCGAAGGATTTCCGCCGTTCACCGGCGGTCTGGTCGGTTACTATGCGTACCGCATGATCGGCTATACAGAACCAACCTTGAACCTCCGCTCCAGCGACGTCGATGATTTCGATCTGATGTTATTCGACAAAGTGATTGCATACGATCATCTGTCACAGAAAATCAATGTCATTGTGAACATGCGGACAGACGATATATTGGAGAACTATGGCACTGCGCGAGCCGAAATTGAAAAAATCATCCGTCTTATCCGTGAGCCGATGCCTCTCCCCATCCCATGCAGCCACTGCAAACCAACCTTCACTTGCAACGTCACAAAAGAACAATATTGTGACATTGTAAACAGAACCAAACAATATATTGTAGACGGCGATATTTTTCAGGCAGTTCTGTCCCGCCGGTTCGAAACGCCGTATACGGACAGCCTGCTCGACGCATATCGTGTTCTTCGTACAACCAACCCGTCTCCATACATGGTTTATCTTCATCAGAACGACCTTGAACTGATGAGTACCTCTCCAGAGACGCTTGTCCGCTTGCGCAACGGACGTCTTGCTACATTTCCTGTTGCAGGTTCCCGTCCGCGCGGCACCACACAGGCAGAAGATCAGGCATTGGAAGCCGACCTGCTGTCAGATGAAAAAGAACTGGCCGAACACAACATGCTTGTCGATCTTGGCAGGAACGACATCGGCCGCCTATCTGAATTCGGCTCGGTCAAGGTCACCGATTATCAGATGATTCACCGCTATTCGCGTATTATGCACATCACCTCCGTGGTAGAAGGTGATATCCGACCGGAGTTCGATGCATTTGACGCCATCTCTACCCTGCTTCCTGCCGGAACGCTGTCCGGTGCACCCAAAATTCGCGCCTGTGAAATCATCGAAGAACTTGAGCCATGTGCACGCGGCATCTATGGCGGCGCACTGGGCTATGTCGATTTCACCGGTAACATGGATACCTGCATTGCTATCCGAATGGCAGTCAAGAAGAATGGTCGGGTCACCGTGCAGGCAGGCGGTGGCATTGTCGCAGACTCCATACCGGAAAATGAATACATGGAATCGCAAAACAAAGCGGGGGCGGTCATCTCTGCCATCGAACGCGCCGCCGAAGTCGATGCGGATTGAGGGGAGGCGGCAATATGCTTTTACTAATCGATAATTACGACAGCTTTTCTTATAATTTGTACCAAATGTGCGGCGCCATTGAACCAAATATCCGTGTTGTCCGCAACGACGCGATCTCTTTGGAGGAAATCCAAACGCTCGCACCCTCTCACATCATTCTTTCTCCTGGTCCCGGTCATCCGTGCGATGCAGGCATCTGTGAAGACGTCATCCGCACATTCGCCGGGAAAATCCCCATCCTTGGTGTATGCCTCGGTCATCAAGCGATCTGTGAAACATTCGGCGGTATGGTCACTCACGCGCGCCGCCTGATGCATGGCAAACAGAGTATCGTTTCTCTTGATCCCGCATGTCCGTTGTTCGAGGGACTGCCCGATCACATTCCAGTCGCACGCTATCATTCGCTCATCGGTACAGATTTGCCGCATTCTCTGACCATCGTCTCTACAGACCGTATGGGCGAAGTCATGGCAGTCATGAATCTCGAAAAACAGTTGTATGGTCTGCAATTCCATCCGGAATCTATCCTGACGCCAGACGGGGCTGTGATCTTAAGAAATTTTCTCACATTGTGAACGCCAGAAAAAGGAGTTTTTTACCATGATTAAACAAGCAATTGAAAAGATCGTTATGAAAGAAGACCTCACCTATGACGAAGCCTATCAGGTTATCAATGAAATCATGAATGGCGAAACTACCCCTACACAAAACGCTGCATTTCTGGCGGCACTGTCCACCAAGAGCGCCAAGGCGGAAACAGTCGATGAAATCTCCGGTTGTGCTGCCGCAATGCGCAGTCATGCGTTGATGGTCGATACCGGTGACATCGAGTGTCTGGAGATTGTCGGCACTGGCGGCGACCGTTCCAATTCGTTTAATATTTCTTCGACAGCTTCTTTTGTCATCACAGCGGCCGGTCAACCGGTTGCAAAACATGGCAATCGCGCTGCTTCTTCAAAATCCGGCGCGGCAGACTGTCTGGAGGCGTTGGGCGTCAACATCGACCAGTCACCTGAAAAGTGTATCGAAGAGTTGAAAACAACTGGCATTTGCTTCTTCTTTGCCCAAAAATATCACACTTCTATGAAATACGTCGGCGCAATTCGCAAAGAATTGGGTATCCGCACGGTATTTAATATTCTCGGTCCGATCACAAACCCTGCCCATCCGTGTTATCAATTGCTCGGCGTCTATGATGAATATCTCGTCGAGCCGATGGCACATGTACTCACAAATCTGGGTGTCAAACGCGGGCTGGTGGTCTATGGTCAAGACCGCATGGATGAAATTTCTATCAGCGCACCGACCAGTGTTTGTGACTTTGGGGGCGGCGAATACCGGACATATACCATCCAGCCGGAAGATTTTGGTCTGTCCCGCGCCCAAAAGAGTGATATTGCAGGCGGCAGCGCCGCTCACAATGCACAGATTACCCGTGATATCCTGAATGGTACAGAACGCGGTGCAAAACGCGATATTGTGCTGATGAACGCAGGCGCCGCACTCTATATCAGCGGCAAAGCAGATTCCATTGCAGATGGCGTCAAGCTGGCCGCCGATATGATCGACTCGGGCAAAGCAATGCAGACATTAAACACATATATCGCTGTTTCTAACGCATAACAGAGGGATTTAACCATGATTTTAGACCAACTTGCCGATTATGCCCGCATGCGTGTGGCGGCTGACAAAGAGAAAAATTCCCTCGATGTATTGAAGCAATTGTGCGCAGGCGGTGACGCTCCGAACCGCCCCCGCTTCTGCTTTGAACAGGCGCTGCGCGGCGACGGTCTTTCCTTTATTTGTGAAATCAAAAAAGCTTCCCCGTCCAAAGGGATTATTTCAAAACAATTCCCTTACCTGGACATTGCAGAGGCATATGAACAGGCAGGTGCAGAATGTATCTCGTGTTTGACGGAACCAAAGTGGTTTCTCGGCAGTGATGCCATCTTCACAGATATCCGCAGTCATGTGAATACGCCAATGATCCGCAAGGATTTCACTGTAGATGAATATCAGATTTATCAGGCAAAACGGATGGGTGCAGATGCTGTCCTGCTCATCTGTGCAATTCTGGATACGAAAACCATCGCATATTATTTGCAATTATGTGAACAGCTCGGTCTATCCGCACTTGTCGAAGCGCATGATGAAGCGGAAATCCGTTCCGCTGTGGAAGCAGGCGCCAAACTCATTGGCGTCAACAACCGCAATCTGAAAGATTTTTCCGTCGATTTTTCCAACGCCGCACGCCTGCGCGACTTGATTCCATCAGATTGTTTATATGTCGCGGAATCCGGCGTCAAAACGGTAGAGGATGTAGCAGCACTGCGCGATATCGGTGCTGATGCTGTATTGATGGGTGAAGTCCTGATGCGCGCCCCTGATAAAGCAGCGTTATTGGCACGGATGCGGGGTTGAACCGATGAAAGTGAAAATTTGTGGACTGACACGTCCGGAAGATATTCAGACAGTCAATCGATATCGTCCAGATTACATCGGATTTGTCATCAATTTCCCCAAAAGCCGCCGCAATTTGTCCCCGGAACAAGCATATCAACTCAAGACCAACCTTTCTTCTGAAATCCCGGCAGTCGGTGTAACCGTGAATCAATCGCTCTCCGACAATGCTGCACTGTTGAACACCAGCACAGTGGATATCATCCAATTACACGGGCAGGAAGATGATGCATTCATCCGTGAATTGCAAATGCGTACTGGAAAACCTGTCTGGAAGGCATTTCGCATCCGATCTCAGATGGATCTGGAAGCAGCGCGCCGCAGCAGTGCCGATCTTGTATTGTTGGACAACGGCTATGGCACAGGCAAAGCATTTGATTGGACGCTTGTGCGGGATATCGGCAGACCCTTTGCCCTTGCAGGCGGGCTGCAAATAGAAAACATCGGTGATGCAATTCATATGCACCCGTATTTATTGGACATTTCCAGCGGAGCGGAAACAAACGGCGTAAAAGATGCGCAAAAAATCCATATGCTGATCAAAAAAATAAGGAGTTTTTAAACCATGTCTATCGGAAGATTCGGCATTCACGGCGGACAATACATCCCCGAAACCCTGATGAATGCCATTCATGAATTGGAACAAGCGTATCATCGGTATGAAGATGATCCGGAATTCAATGCAGAACTGGATGAACTGATGAAAAATTATGTGGGACGTCCTTCCCTGCTGTACTATGCCGAGAAAATGACGAAAGACCTCGGTGGTGCAAAAATTTATCTCAAACGTGAAGATCTCAACCACACCGGTTCACACAAAATCAACAACGCACTCGCACAGTGCCTGCTCGCAAAAAAGATGGGCAAAACACGCGTTATCGCAGAAACTGGCGCTGGGCAACACGGTGTTGCCACTGCGACCGCAGCCGCACTGCTCGGTCTGGAATGTGAAGTGTATATGGGTCGTCTCGACACGGAACGTCAAGCGCTCAATGTATATCGCATGAAATTGCTGGGTACGAAAGTACATCCTGTTGACAGCGGTACAGCCACACTCAAAGACGCTGTTTCCGAAACCTTCCGCGAATGGGTCAGCCGCATTGATGACACGCATTATGTCCTCGGTTCGGTTATGGGACCGCATCCATTTCCGACCATTGTGCGCGATTTCCAGGCGGTTATTTCCAAAGAAATCAAACAACAGATGCTTAAACTGGAAGGTCGTCTGCCGGATGCTGTCATCGCTTGTGTGGGCGGCGGTTCCAACGCCATCGGTGCATTTTATCACTTCATTGATGATCCCCATGTACAATTGGTCGGCTGTGAAGCCGCAGGTCGCGGCATTGACACAAAAGAAACGGCTGCCACGCTGTCCACGGGACGTCTGGGTATTTTCCACGGTATGAAATCTTACTTCTGTCAGGACGAATATGGTCAAATTGCACCG
>CALWUF010000029.1 GCA_944384655.1 uncultured Butyricicoccus sp.
TAACGTATGGCTGCCTTTGTTACCCCATATTTCAAAGAATATTCTATTACCACTTGCCGAAACCGCATCGTCTGTGTTATTGTATTCATGGCAAATAGGATGCCACCTGCCTTTCGGTTTTGTCTTATCAACTCAACCTGACCACAGGTCATCTCTATTTGCCAACTTTTTTTTATCTTGTGTCACACATCATTGTAACACCTACAATATTTTCTGTTATCCTGCAAGTCACAGCCTTTACTTTTGCGCACGGATACGGTATACTGATACCAATCGTTTTTTTGAACTTACAAAGGAGAATTTGAATGTTTATTGAACTCATCAAATCATTTATCCTCGGTATTGTGCAAGGTATTACCGAGTGGCTGCCGGTTTCTTCGACTGGACATATGCTGTTGTTTGATGAATTCCTTCAGCTCAACTTCCCGAAGGAATTTACCGACATGTTCTTCGTCGTCATTCAGTTTGGCTCTATTCTCGCTGTGTTGGTGCTGTATTTTGACAAACTAAATCCATTTTCCTCAAAAAAATCACCGGAGGAAAAGAAACATACCTGGACGCTGTGGAAAAAAGTCATCATCGGTTGTATTCCGGCAGGTGTTATCGGCATTTTGTTTGACGATCTGATTCACGATTTGCTATATGGTCCGGTTGTCATTGCCATCGCCCTGATTGTTTACGGCATCCTGTTCATCTTCCTCGAAAACACGCACCACATCCCGACGACAACTTCACTCGAATCGTTGTCCTACCGCAAAGCACTTCTCATCGGTGCATTTCAAACGCTATCCCTCATTCCGGGAACCTCGCGTTCCGGCTCGACCATCCTGGGCGCAGTGTTTCTCGGTTGTGCCCGTCCGGTTGCCGCAGAATTTTCATTCTTCCTCGCCGTTCCCGTCATGCTGGGCGCCAGCGGATTGAAAATCCTGAAATATGGTCTGAACTACACCGCTGCTCAAATCGGCGTTATGATTGTCGGTATGGTTACGGCATTCGTGGTTTCCTTGTTCTGCATTCGTTTCCTGATGAATTACATCCGCAAACATGATTTCAAAGCATTCGGCTGGTATCGCATTGTACTGGGTATCATTGTACTGTTGTACTTCGGATTGCTCGCATAAGAAAAACAACAGTAAACAATTAGACAATATTTGAAAGTTAACATTGTTCAAGCAGCCCAAAGGGCTTGCTGTCTGTGAATTGCAGGCAGCAAGCCCTTTGGCTTTGGCTCAATACCTCTGTTGTTGTAGTAATTGAGATCTTTCATCCGCTCTGTTTTGAAATGCACCGGTTATTACGATTTCTTTCGACATAAAAAACACCCCTCTTGTCAGATCGTATGTCGTACTGCCTGACAAATGGGGTGCACTTCACAGCGAAAAACGCTGTGTTTTTTTATTTATTTTCCGGTTTAAAACTGTCTTTAAGCGAAACAATGCGATTAAAATGCAGTATACCGTCTTCTGCCGGCCTGCTGTCCTGGATATAATAGCCCATACGAACAAACTGCATGCGCGTACCGGCCGGAACCTCGGCAATGGATGGTTCCAGCTTACCACGGAGTACTTTGCGTGATTCCGGATTGAGAAAATCCAGATAGGTCTTACCTTCCGGTACAGCCGCTGTGTTTTCCAGCGTAAATAAATTGTCATACAGATTCAATTGTGCATCAATGGCATGTTTTGCAGATACCCAATGAATGGTACCGCGCACCTTTCGTCCGTCAACCGGCTTGCCATTGCTGGATTCCAGATCTGCTGTACAGCGCAGTTCGACAACATTGCCGCTGTCATCCTGAACCACTTCATTACACTTGACAATATAGGCGCCCATCAAGCGGACCTCACCGCCCGGTTTGAGCCGCTGAAATTTCGGGGGTGGGATGAGCGCAAAGTCACTCTTTTCAATCCACAGCTCACGGGTAAACGGAACCTCACGCGTGCCGGCAGATTCGTCCTTCGGATTATTGGTGACAGGGAATGTCTCTTCCTTATCTTCCGGATAATTGGTAATCACCATCTTGATCGGCTCGGTAACTGCCATGCGGCGCAGCGCAGTGTTATTCAATTCATCACGGATGCAGTATTCCAGCAACTTGATATCCACCAGGCTTTCCGTCTTTGCAACGCCTGCACGGGTGACAAATTCTAAAATAGAAGACGGGGTATATCCGCGGCGGCGCAAACCGCACAGTGTCGGCATCCGCGGATCATCCCAGCCATCGACTCTTCCCGTCTCGACCAACTCGCGCAGATAGCGCTTGGACATCACGGTATGTGTCACATTCAGACGGGCAAATTCCCTCTGCTTCGGATGTGACGGCAGACATGGCGCACAGTTATCCACAACCCACTCATAGAGTGGACGATGATTTTCAAATTCAATCGAACACGTCGAATGTGTAATATGCTCCATGGCATCCTGAATGGGATGCGCGAAATCATACAGCGGATAAATACACCACTTGTTTCCAAGGCGATGATGGGCAGCGTGTACAATACGGTAAATGGCTGGATCGCGCATGTTCATATTCGGTGAAGACATGTCAATTTTTGCGCGCAGTGTCCTGGAACCGTCCGAATATTTATCATTCCGCATCTCTTCAAACAGTCTCAGATTTTCTTCTACGGAACGATCCCGATATGGGCTGTTTTTGCCCGGTTCAGTCAACGTACCACGATATTCGCGCATTTCATCTGCACTCAAGTCACACACATATGCCTTGCCTTCACGGATGAGGTGTACAGCGCATTCATAACACGTTTCAAAGTAATCCGAACCATAGAAAATACCGCCGGTGGGTACGGAACCAGTCAGCCATTCGACGTCCTGCAATATGGACTGCACATATTCATCGTCTTCACGCACCGGATTGGTGTCATCAAAACGCAGATTAAACAGACCATCATACTTGGTGGCAATCGACCAGTTGATATAGATCGCCTTGGCAGAGCCAATGTGAAGATATCCATTCGGTTCGGGCGGAAAACGGGTGTGAATCCGCTCGGTCATGCCGTTTTTGATGTCTTCATCGATGATCTCATGCAGAAAATTAGATGCAAATTCCATCGGTGTTCCCCTTTTCTTGTAAAATTTCCGAAATTTAAAATTCAAATAAAAAGGTACAACAACGGAGCCTGCACCTCTTGAACAGAGCTCCGTTGTCATTTTATTTCGTATTATAGCGCATCGCATGCAGCGGTCAGACGACGATTGATCTCATCCCGATCCATCAACTGCATGACAGAATACAAATCCGGCGCATTTGTGCGACCACAGATCGCAACACGCAAAACCATGGAAATATCACCGACAGGTCCCTTATATGCTTCCGGATTCTTTTTATACAGCTTGGTTTCCGGTGCAAACCCATACTTTTCCGCCAATGCCTTGACCTTATCAAACCATGCAGACATATCATCCGCCGGATCATAGATTGTTTGATACTCAGACAAAATCGCTGTTGCATCGTCTTTTGTACTCTGCGGTATGCCGGAATATTCAGGCTGGAACAGTTCGGCAAACATAAAGTTCATATATTCCCTGGTCTCACTCCAAAATGCGAGATCCTTGCGCGGCTTTTTGCCGCCGCGTCCAATCGCAAGGAATTTTTTGGTCATTTCCGGATCTCGCACAAACAGATCATGGAATTGCGGATCATTATCCGTACTCCACGCGGAAACAGAATCATAAACTTCTTCCGCTGTCATGCGGGAAATCACATTTTTGCTGACGTCACGCAACTTTTCCATATCGAACAGCGAACCCGAAACACTCATCTTTTTCGGACTAAACGGGAAATCATTGATCGAAGCCGTTTGATTGGCACGGCGCCATTCCTCAAAATTGGAATTGAGCAATGTCATCAGATATTCCATAACTGCGGGAACGGGAATGCCCTGCTGATAATAATATGTCAATGCAAGCTCTGGATCTTTGCGTTTGGACAGCTTGCGCTTCGAGCCGCCATCCATCTTCATCAACTGCGCCGTATGAACATATTTGGGACGTTTCCAGCCCATAACGTCAAATAGCTGAAGATGCACCGGCAATGTTGCCAGCCATTCCTCACCGCGCACAACATGTGTGGTGTGCATCAGATGATCGTCAACGACATGAGCAAAATGATATGTCGGGATACCATCTGACTTGAGCAGCACAATATCCTGATTATTTTCCGTCAGCTCCAGATTACCCTTGACCAGATCGGTATGGCGAACTTTATTCTCAATGCTGCCGGGAGAACGGAAACGAATCACATAACTCTGTCCCTCTGACAGACGTCTTTCAATCTCCTCCAGCGGACAATCGCGATACTTTGCATATTTTCCATAATAACCAAAGTTTTCCTTGTTCGCTTCCTGCTGTGCACGCATTTCAGCGAGCTCTTGCTCTGTGCAGAAGCAGGGATAGGCATAGCCGCGTCTGACGAGATCCTTGACAAAGACATGATAAATGGCAGCGCGTTGGCTCTGGCGATACGGACCATATGAGCCGTTATCGCCGTCGATGGTTGCGCCCTCATCAAACGGCAGACCAAAGGTCTTAAATGTTTCCAAAATCAACTCGACGCCGCCTTGCACCTCGCGCTTTTTGTCGGTATCCTCAATGCGCAAATAAAACACGCCGCCGGACTGATGTGCCAAACGCTCATCGACAACAGCACCGAACAGATTGCCCAGATGCATAAAGCCGGTTGGACTGGGCGCCATACGCGTGACCTTTGCACCTTCCGGCAGATCACGGGCTGGATAACGAGCCTCTACCTGCTCTGGCATTTCTGTAACATTTGGAAACAACAGTTCAGCCAAACGATTATAATCCATCATTTTTCCTCTCCAGTAACGCAGGGGACTCATCCTCCTACGATTGATCTTGTCTCACTTGGACTTCGTAAAATACGATTGCCCAAAAACAATTATAAGCATACCATAGTTTTGCCATTTTCGCAATGTTATGCAGCAAAAATCCAGTTGCTTTGTTGTCATCTGCCAAAAACTATGGTATAATATTTCTACTTTCTATACAATTGATCAAGGCGGTGAATTCATGAAAATTCAGGAATCTGGTGAAAACTATCTGGAAACCATCCTTTTATTGGAGATGCGCAACGGTACAGTCCGTGCAGTTGATATCGCCAATGAACTCGGATATTCCAAACCCAGTGTGACCCGCGCCATGGGCGTACTCAAAAAGGCGGGATATGTCGATCAGGAATCATATGGAACCATCCGTCTGACGGAAGCTGGTCGAAAACGCGCCAATGAAGTTTATGACCGCCACGTCCTTATCAAGGAATTTTTGATGACAATCCTCTCGCTCGACGCGGATACGGCGGAAACAGATGCCTGCCGCATCGAACATATTGTCAGCCCTCTGACGGTTGAACGCATGCGTGCAGTTCTCCACGAAAAAAGATAAAATTTTTTCTATTGACAGACTTTTAAAACTGTTGTATACTGTTTTAGCAGTTCTATAAAAAGGTTGTTTTGATCTACACGTATGGAGAAGTATCGAAGTGGTCATAACGAGAACGACTCGAAATCGTTTGACGGGTAAAACCGTCCGTGGGTTCGAATCCCACCTTCTCCGCCATTAACCGGACGCCAATTTTGATACAATTGGCGTCCGGTTTTTTCATCGCTATTTGCAAAGGATTCTCAATACGATGAACCATAGCAGGCTCGGCAGCGACGTTCGGAATGGTCGCTGCCGAGCCTGTTTTGTTTTTTCCCTTTCATCTTTTCATCGTTCACATTATATCAGATTTCCATCTTTGTCATAAAACAAGTCGCAATATTTTACTTTTCCAGATGTTTGCCATGAAACGTCTTCATTTAAAAACAATATCTGAATATGGTTGTTCAAAAAATCATCGTCTGATACAACAATCCCGTAAGACTGCCCCGGCTCAAATCCAAACCGTTGATAATACGCTCCACCCAATACAAGAATCCAAGGATATTGTTTACATTTGGCTCGGCGGATGCTTTCATTTACCAAAAGATTCCCAACGCCTTTGTTTTGATAATCTCTGCGGACGCCCAAAGGTCCCAAAGAAAGCCCTTCCTGGTCGTCTATTTTCGCAATCGTCAGTATGTTATAGCCAATTACCTTTGTCCCGTCCAAAGCAACCAGACATAATTCCGGTCGATATCCCGGATCTCTCAATATATTTTCCACAAATTCCCATTCATTGTTATATTCATCACTGTTTTCACGATAAAAAACATCTTTTAACATCTTTTTTGTATCTTCCAGATATTCCTTATCGAATGTCTTAAT
>CALWUF010000030.1 GCA_944384655.1 uncultured Butyricicoccus sp.
CTCCAACGCCTTGGGATTCGTCACAAGCTCATTCGTCCTTACACGCCCCGCCACAACGGCAAGGTGGAGCGCAGCCACCGCAAAGACAACGAGGAATTCTATGCTTCTCACCGCTTCTTTAGCTTCCAGGATTTCAAGACCCAGCTCGCTGTCCGTGAACGAACCTACAACAATTTTCCCTTCCGTCCTTTAAACTGGCGCTCTCCCAAACAGGTCCTTTCTTCTTTTGTCTCTCTGTAACACATCATTGACAAACCTACACAGAATTTCTAACTTTTTTATACAGCATGCTTGATTCGTCGCCTGTCATTTATTATAATAATAAAATATGGCATTTGTTTTTACTACTGATTCCGTATTGCCCTGCCCGGGGCAAGCACGGAAACAAGAATAGAGAGGACTAACTATGGAATCTATTTCCCTTCCCAAACCGTATGTAGATGCAGTGGAACTGTGCGCCACACATATCGGTGAATCGGTTACATTCCGCGGCACGGTACACCGTGTGCGTGACATGTCTGATTTCGCCTTTGTCATTGTCCGCGTTGACCGCGGTCTGATTCAGTGCCTGTTCAAGGATGATCTGGATGGCATCTCCAAATCCGATATCCGTGACGGCATGGTCGTTGAAGTCTCCGGCACAGTCCATGAGGAGCCGCGCGCAGAAAATGGCTTTGAAATCGAGCTTTCTACTGTCTCCATTCTGGCAAAGCCGTACGATAAAATGCCCGTACCGCTTGGCAAGAAATATATGGGCATCAATCTGGATACCAATCTGGAATACCGTCCAGTTACGCTGCGCCATCCGCGCATGAAGGCGATCTTCCGCATCCAGGGTGCACTGTGCGACGGCTTTGCAGAATATATGATGTCGCAGGGCTTTGTGCATATGAACTCGCCCAAAATCGTTGCCGCTGGCGCTGAGGGCGGTGCAAATATCTTCAAGCTGGATTATTTTGGTCAGAAGGCTTATCTCGCACAGTCTCCGCAGTTCTATAAGCAATATCTGGCCGGTGTTTTCGGTCGTGTATTTGAAATCGGCGGCGTATACCGCGCAGAACGTCACTCCACTTCCCGCCATCTGAATGAATATATTGGTCTGGACTTTGAAATGGCTTATATCGATTCCATGAAGGACGTCATGTCGATGGAAACCGGTATGCTCAAATATGTGATGGAATATATCGGCACACACTGTAAGCCAGAACTGGATCTGTTGAAGGTAGAACTCCCGACCATTGATACCATTCCGTCCATCACATTTAAAGACGCAAAGCAAATTATGTTCGATAAATTTGGTCACAAATCGAAAAACCGTTTCGATCTGAACCCGGATGAGGAGCAGATGCTGTGCGATTACGCGAAAGCTGAATTGGGCAGTGAATTTATTTTTGTCACTCATTTCCCGTCTGCAAAGCGTCCGTTCTATGCCAAGGATGATCCATCCGATCCGTCGCTGGCATTGAGCTTTGATCTGCTGTTCCGCGGGTTGGAAATCACAACCGGTGGTCAGCGTATCAACGACTATCAGGAGCAGGTAGACAAACTGAATGCACGAGAGATGGATGTCAGCCTGTTTGAATCGTTCCTGCTGCTGCACAAATATGGCATGCCGCCGCATGGCGGTCTGGGTATCGGTCTGGAGCGTCTGACCATGCAGCTCCTCGGTCTCAAAAATATCCGTGAAGCCGCATATTTCCCGCGCGATATGTCCCGTCTCATCCCGTAAAAACGCACATAAACAAACCGAGGCACAAGCAGACATTACTCCGCTTGTGCCTCTTTCTATTGGTATTTTATTCGTCCATAGGTCGTAGAGAAGTTTCCCTGGGGATCGAGATGGCTTCCCAGCGCCTTGACACACAATACACCGTACAATACAATAATTATACACAACCCATTGAAGGAGGCGCTTGCATCATGACTGTTTTTACCATCACCTTCAGCCCGACCGGCGGTACGAAGAAATGCGCCGACCTGCTGGCAACGGGGCTTGCTCCAACCCATACACACATCGATCTGACCGACCGCACCATCAATCCATCATCCATCGCATTTTCTGCCGATGACATCTGTATCGTCGCCGTTCCCGCCTACGGCGGTCGCGTTCCAGGTACAGCAATTTCTCGCCTGCGGCAACTGCGCGGCGGCGGTGCGCGCACCCTATTGATGGCAGTATATGGCAACCGTGCGTTTGAAGATACTTTGCTCGAACTGCGCGATACGTTAGATGCTGTGGGTTTCCGACCTGTCGCAGCTATCGCCGCCCTCGCAGAACATTCCATTGTACGGCAAATTGCTGCGGGGCAACCGGATCAAATCGACGCGACCCAACTCGCAGATTTTTCCGCTACAATTCGAGAACGGCTGGAAAGCGGGGAAATCCCCCAATCGCTTGCCGTGCCGGGTCATTTTCCATACCGCGAATTCGGCGGCATACCGCTCAAACCACAGACAAATCTCTCCACTTGTAACGGTTGCGGCAAATGTGCCTCTTTATGTCCAGTGGGTGCAATCCCATTGGATAAACCGACTGAAACCGATGTTGCTGTATGTATATCCTGTATGCGCTGTATTGGTGTCTGTCCTAACACAGCACGCTTTCTAAATCCGGATATGTTAGCGGGTCTCTCACAAAAGCTCCTTGCTGCCTGCGGCGGGAGAAAGCAAAATGAACTGTTCCTGTAACGCGTTTTACATCTGAGACCACAACATTTACAGGCTGAATCTATAAACAAAAGGTAGACACATGGAAACCACCATGTTGTCTACCTTTTTTCATGCCATATTGTGCTTACTTATCAATCGGGGAATCGATGAGTGAAGCGACACGGAAACAATGTCTGTGTCCATCCTCCTCTTCTGTTCTCGCCTCGGCAAAGTGGACATGCCGACCGCCGCCGACAAATACCGCTCCGCCGGAGCGACCTTTGAACTCATGGAAATGCCCATCAGCAAAATCTGTGTGGAAGCAAATCTCATGCACATGATCGTTGCCGCCGATTGGAATCGCTTCGCCGCTTACCGTTGCAAAGCGATGATTGTGGGCATCACTGCAACAGCCATATATCTGTGTGCTGCCCAGCACCTCGTGAACATGTGTCTGTCTACATCCGCGGTTGCTGTCACAATCACATGATCTCTGTTCCTGACAGTCAGAACCGACACGGGTCATAACGGTATCGAAATCCATAGGAATGCTCTCCTGTCTGCATAATCTCAAAGACGGGTACTTTCCCGTCTCTGTATCATCCTATGCCTTTTCCCATCGCATTGTGACACAACAACAGGCGCAGCGGATGGCTGCGCCTGTTGTTCACTTCGGTATTTTTGTTACTTATTAGAAACTGCACGGAGAAATGCCTTTGTGCGCTCCTGTTGCGGATTGTTAAAGATCTGCTCCGGTGTACCTTCTTCCGTAATATATCCATCTGACATAAACAGAACGCGATCTGCAACATCGCGGGCAAACCCCATCTCATGTGTGACGACAACCATCGTCATACCTTCTTTTGCAAGCGTTTTCATAACGTCCAAAACCTCACCGACCATCTCCGGATCGAGCGCACTGGTTGGCTCGTCAAACAAAATGGCCTTGGGATTCATCGCCAAAGAACGCGCAATGGCAACACGCTGTTTTTGACCACCAGATAACTGCGCCGGATACACATCCGCCTTTTCAGCGAGACCGACACGCACAAGCAATTCGGTTGCCTTTTTCTTCGCTTCTTCTTCACTCATCAGCTTCTGCTTGACCGGTGCAAGCGTCAGATTTTGCATAACTGTCAGATGGTTGAATAGATTGAAATGCTGGAATACCATACTCAGTTTCTGGCGGATTTTATTGATATCATTCGACCTGTCCATGATATCCTGACCGTCAAAGAGAATGCTGCCGCTTGTCGGCTCTTCCAAACGGTTGAGGCAACGCAGGAAGGTACTCTTGCCTGAACCGGATGGTCCAATGACAACAACACATTCACCAGGCTTAATGTGGCAGTCAATTTTTTTGAGAACCTCTAATTCGCCGAAATATTTTTTTAAATCCTTAACGATTATCACTCTGACGCAACCTCCTTTCAATGGCAGCGAGAATCCTAGTCATAATCTTGACGATGATATAATAGACAATTGCAACGGCAATCAACGGCAGGAATGCCTGATAGGTGCGCGATACAATAAAATCGCCCGCCTTGGTCAAGTCCACAATGGCGACATAGCCGACAATGGAAGTCTCCTTGACCAGTGTAATCATCTCATTGCCAAGCGCCGGGATGACATTTTTAATTGCCTGTGGCAGGATGATATAACGCATGGTTTCACCGTAAGTAAAGCCAAGCGAACGTCCGCCTTCCATCTGTCCCACATCGACAGCAAGGATACCCGCACGGATATTTTCTGCGACATAAGCGCCGCTATTGATGCCAAACGACAGGATCGCTGCGATATATGCATATTGGCTGCGAAAAATAACCATAAACATAATCAACAACTGTACCATTGCCGGTGTACCGCGAATGATATCGATATATGCCCCCGCAATACGAGACCATACCGTCTTACGCTTTTTGCGTGTTTCCGTTAATTTCATCAACGCCAGGACAAAGCCCAATGCAATACCCAGAATACCGGCACAGAAGGAAATGCCAATGGTCACGCCCAGACCCTTAGCCATCAACTGGTAGCCATTGGTATCGATAAATACATACTTCAAATTATTGATGAATTGCTGAATCACATTGCCGGAGGTTTCCGTTTCCACATCTTCAGCGCCTTCAATATACTCGGCAACCAGCTTGTCGAATGTGCCGTCTTCCTTAATTTTTGCCAAACCGCTGTTGATTTTGTCCAACAGTTCCGTATCACCCTTGGCTACGGCAATGGCATATTCCTCCGTCGAGGTATCGTCTTTAATCAACTTGAGCTTATCGCTGTTGTTGGCAACAAAATTTTCTGCCGGATTCTTATCGATGACAACGGCATCGACACCGCCATTGTTCAGAGAAACAACGGCATCCGTGCCCTTTTTGAAGCGCATCACTTCGGTGTTTTCGTCCGTAATAACGTCGTTATCTTCGCCCGGCGTGCACAGCAGATCACCGGTTGTACCCTCCTGAACGGCAATTTTCTTCCCATTCAGATCCGCCAGACTCGTGATATCGCTGTCCTTTGCAACAACGATATACTGGGTCGCAGTATAGTAGCTGTCAGAAAAATCAACCGACTGTTTGCGTTCGTCTGTAACAGTCATACCCGCAATGACTGCGTCCAGACTGCCTGTGGACAGTGATGCAATCAACGACTTGAATTCCATATTGATGATTTCGACTTCAAATCCCTCGACTTCACCAATTGCCTCAATAACTGCAATATCAAAGCCATCCGGTTCGCCGTCATCCCCGATATATTCAAACGGCGGGAATTCTGCATAAGTGCCAACGGTGATGACATCTGTTGCCTGTGCTGATTTGGTCACGGGAAAGAACATACCGCCCAATAGTACCAGACAGGTCAGACACATCGCCAGCACACGTTTTGTACTCTTTTTCATGTGTTTATCCCTTCTTTCCTTTTTCACAAAAAAAGAGGATGAGGCCGACGAAAGGCACTCGTGGTCTCATCCTCTCTTTCCTTTTACAGATCATTCAACTCATTCAACCGGAACAGTCCAGCCCATCTCGTCGTCCAACGTACCCCACTGAATACCAGTCAGTGTATCGTACAGCTTGTGCGTTACCGGTCCGATCTCGCCGTTGTTGATGTACGCGACCTGATCCTCAAAACGCAGCTCGCCGACTGGAGAAATGACCGCAGCCGTACCAGTGCCAAATACCTCTTCCAGTTTGCCTTCCTCAGAAGCCTTCATAACGTCTGCAATGGCCAAGCGCTCTTCCGAAACCGTATAGCCCCAATGCTTGAGCAAGTCGATGCAGGAACGGCGGGTAACGCCCGGCAGAACCGTGCCGACACACGGAGCGGTATAGATCGTACCGTCGATCTTGAAAAAGCAATTCATGGAGCCAACTTCCTCGACGTACTTATGCTCTACACCGTCCAGCCACAGGGTCTGCTCATAACCAAGCTCATGTGCCTTCACCTGAGAGATCAACGATGCCGCATAGTTACCGCCACACTTGGTAAAGCCAGTTCCGCCCGGACATGCACGGGTGTATTCGTCCTCGACGAAGATCTTAACCGGATTGATGCCGGTAGAGTAATACGCGCCGACCGGAGAACAGATAATGATAAACTGATGTGTCTTGGATGTGCGAACACCCAGATGCGGCTCAGTTGCGATGACAAACGGGCGGATATACAGTGAAGTGCCCGGATCACTGGGAACCCAATCCTCATCAACCTTCACCAGCGCCTTCACAGCCTGGACAAAATCCTCAACGGGCAAGGTGGGCAGGCACATACGCTTATTGGTGTTAATCATGCGCTCCGCGTTGCAGTCCGGGCGGAACAACTGGACACTGCCGTCCGGCTTACGGTACGCCTTCAATCCCTCGAACGATTCCATTGCGTAATGGAGCACCATCGCAGCCGGATCAATGGAAATTGGCTGATACGGCACAATGCGTGCATCATGCCAACCGATACCCTCTGTATGGTCGATGATCAGCATATGATCGGTATAGAATACGCCAAAGCCCAGATGTTTGGAATCGGGTTTTGCCTTTTTTTCCGTTGCCGGAATAATCTTGATGTTAAGCATGGTATATTTCACTCTTTTCCCGCCATATAGCGAATTTGATTAAACAAATCATGTATAACAATATTTTATATAACTTGCCTGCACATTGCAAGAGTCTTACGGCATTTTTTTGCCAACAACGCAATTTTTAACTCATCTATGCTTGTCATTCCGCATTTTCGCATCATTTTATGCATTTTTTGTCCTGTGTGGGCTGAATCATTCGTTTTTGAAGGCCGCCAGCATAAAAAAGAACCGCATCCACAAACGGACGCGGTTCCGATTGATTTCAAAAAGGAAAGATCAATTAAGCCTTGCCATCGCAGCCCAGAACGTTTACGATCTTATGTGCAACCATATCCTTGACAGCCTGACGAGCCGGCTTCAGGTACTGGCGCGGGTCGAAGTGATCCGGATGCTCTGCAAAATGCTTGCGGATGGAAGCGGTGATAGCCAGACGGATATCCGAGTCAATGTTGATCTTGCAGACAGCGAGCTTTGCAGCCTGACGAAGCTGTTCTTCCGGAATGCCGATTGCATCCGGCATAGCGCCGCCATAGGTGTTAACCAGCTTTACGAACTCCTGCGGAACAGAGGAAGAGCCATGCAGAACGATCGGGAAGCCCGGCAGACGCTTGATGCACTCTTCCAGAACGTCGAAGCGCAGCGGAGGCGGAACAAGAACGCCGTCCTCATTGCGGGTGCACTGAGCCGGAGTAAACTTATATGCGCCATGGGAGGTACCAATTGCGATAGCCAGGGAGTCACATCCAGTGCGAGAAACGAATTCCTCAACCTCTTCCGGACGAGTATAGCTTTCCTTACCAGCCTCAACAACGACTTCATCCTCAACGCCGGCCAGAGTACCCAGCTCAGCCTCGACAACAACGCCGTGGTCATGTGCATACTCTACAACCTTCTTGGTCAGAGCGATGTTCTCCTCGAACGGCTTGGAGGATGCGTCAATCATAACGGAAGTAAAGCCGCCATCGATGCAGGACTTACAAACTTCAAAAGAATCGCCGTGATCCAGATGCAGCGCGATCGGGATATTCGGATTTTCGATAACAGCAGCCTCAACCATCTTTACCAGATAGGTGTGGTTTGCATACGCACGAGCGCCCTTGGAAACCTGAAGAATAACCGGGGCATTCAGCTCGCCGGCAGCTTCCGTGATACCCTGGACGATTTCCATGTTGTTTACATTGAAAGCGCCGACAGCATAACCGCCGTCATAAGCCTTCTTGAACATTTCAGTAGTAGTTACGAGTGGCATTATTCATCTTCCTTTCAGAATTTAATCCGCACACATCCTGTTTACAGGCATGCGGGTCCCGTATGCAGTTATTTTACCAGTCTTTCGGTATAAAATCAAGTCGATTATGTAATTTCCGCAAATTTTATCCAAATTCCGTCCTAAATTTATGCATTTGGAAAAAGAATTGATTTTCTGCCAAAAATATGGTATATTCAATTTAACATCGGAAAGTGCGGCATAATGAAACTTTTTTAGTAACTATTCCAAATTTTCGCCGCATATCTTTCGTGACATCAATTAGGAGGTTTTTTGATTATGAGTGAGCTGAAGGGCGCAATGATCATCGGTCAGTCCGGTGGTCCTACTTCTGTCATCAATGCCAGCGCATACGGCGCAATCAAGGCTGGTCTGGACTCTGATTCCATTACTACTGTTTACGGCGCTGCCAATGGCATTGTCGGCGTTCTGAACGATAAGCTGTATGTTATGGATAAGGAAGATCCGGCTGAACTGGAGCTTCTCAAGTATACCCCGTCTTCTGCACTGGGTTCCTGCCGTTACAAAATCGCTGATCCGGATGTCGATGACTCCGATTACAAGCGTATCCTCGAAATCTTCAAGAAGTATGATGTTCGTTACTTCTTCTATAACGGCGGCAACGACTCCATGGACACTTGCAACAAGATTTCCAAGTACATGAAGAAGGTTGGCTATGATTGCCGTGTCATGGGTATTCCGAAGACCATCGACAACGACCTGTTCGGCACCGATCATTGCCCGGGCTTTGCTTCCGCTGCAAAGTATATCGCAACTTCCATCACCGAAGTATATCAGGATTCCCACGTATATGACAAGGGTCAGGTTTCCATCATCGAAATCATGGGTCGTCATGCTGGCTGGTTGGCTGGCGCTGCTTCCCTGGCTGCCGTAACCGGTTACGCTGCTGATCTGGTTTACCTGCCGGAAGTTGACTTCAATATGGACGAGTTCCTGGAAGACGTTTCTGCACTGTGGGAGAAGAATCACAATGTAATCGTTGCTGTTTCTGAAGGCATCCATTATGCAGATGGTTCCTTCGTATCCGAAGCAAAGACCTCCGCTACAGACGGCTTCGGTCATGCACAGTTGGGCGGTCTTGCCGCTATGCTCGCAGACGTTGTCAAGGAAAAGCTGGGCGTTAAGGTTCGCGGCATTGAGCTGTCCCTGCTGCAGCGCTGCGCGGCACATTGCGCTTCTCAGACCGATATCGACGAGTCCTTCCTCGCTGGTCAGACCGCTGTCAATGCAGCCGTTGCAGGCGAGACGGACAAGATGGTTGCTTTCGAATGCTCCCGTGAGGGCGGCTACACCTGCACCACCAAACTGCTCAACCTGTCTGACGTAGCAAACTACGAGAAAAAAGTTCCGGTTGAATGGATCAATGAGCGCGGAAACAATGTCTCTGATGAATTCATCAAGTATGCACTGCCGCTCATCCAGGGCGAAACTCAGATGCAGAAGGAAAATGGTCTGCCACGTTTCGCAAAGCTCAAGAAGATTGTCGCTGAGTAAGTCAAAACAGATCTTTCCAAACCTCTATCCGGCGGATGTTCACTGCATCCGCCGGTTTTTTCACTTATCTGAAAAATAATTTCTGTCGGACAGACACCTTCCTCTTTCCCCCTGCCTATACTGCATGCAGGGGTGAGGCAATGGCTTGCTGCTGGAAAACCTTCGGGCTGACGGCGGCGGCGTTCGGGCTAGGCTTGCTGCTCGCCACGCTGCTCCCGCCCTGTATTCTCGTTCCGGTTGCGTCGATCCTGCTGATCGCGGTCGGTACTGTCATCCATCTGCGCTGAAAGGAGTCTGCTCTATGAAAATCGTCGTTATCCGAAGCCCCAAACTGCTGGCCGGTATTCTCCGCAGTATTTTCGGCATCAAAAAGACTCCCGCTGCATGACAGACCGCATATTCCACAAGTTTTGCACCATAAATATGTTTCCGGTCTTGACTTTTTTCTGTTCTCTTTGCTGCAACAGGCTCATCGAACACCGGCAGGCGTAAATCCAGCATCCCTGGATTTGCGCTCTTTTTTTATTGTTCTGAGATCATCTGTTTTTCCATAAAATAAAACAGAGCCGGTCATTATCAGCCCTGTTCTTTCTGGATATGGCACTGCATGATGTTGCACAACTGCTCATACAGCTCACGGTATGCGCATACGACATAATCTACATGTTCAGCAATCTGTTTGTCTCCGTTGTTATCCGGATCGATCATGACAATATAGCCGATTCCGGCGCTGTGCGCTGCACAGGCGCCTACCGGCGCATCTTCCACAACGATACACTGTTCCGGCGGAAATCCCAGTTCCTGTGCCGCAATGCGGTAAATATCCGGCGCCGGTTTGCCCGGAAATCTCCGGTCACTGCAAATAATCCGTTTCCGGTCAAACCATGTTGCAAGACCCAAATGTTCAAAATAAAAATCCATACTGCGCGGATTGGACGACGTTGCAATGGTAAATGGAATGTTGTTTGTTTTGAGCAGATCGAGCACTTCCGTTATGCCATCTGCCAGATGAAACAGTTCCGGATGATCGAGGCACAACTGTTTATATTTTTCACGTTTGCGTGCAACCAGTGAATCCAATTGTTCCTCTCCTACATCACCCCAAAAATATTCCACAGTTTCCCGACTTGGACGACCGTTGGTACAGCGGAGAAATTCCTGTTCGGACAGCCCATGCCCCAATGTTTCCTCCGCAAGATCATTCCATGCGCGGAACTGTATCGGCGTATCAAATAGCATTGTGCCATTAAAATCAAAAATAACCGCAAATTCACACATGGTTTACACATCCTTCCATGTTACATTATACTACAACCCTTCGCCATGGGCAATCCCATTTTTCCGGCATAACTGTCCTCATCGCACCATAAAACTATACAAACACCGATAAGGAGGACGTTCTATGGATTTGACCAAAAGCAGTGTCGCCCTGAGCCGCCTGATTCTGGACGCCTGGAATAATTACGAAGAAACGACCGACGCCATCGTTCCGGACACGTTCCCGGATATTGCACGCATTGCCGCTGTCTATGGCAGCCCACAACTCAAAGATGACGCGCCACAGTCCGGACGTGTCCTCATTTCCGGCTCTGTGCGTATGACTGTATTATATGTGCCCGAGGACGGAGGTGCACTGCGTCGGTTAGATATTCCAATCAGCTTTGCACATATCGAAGAAGCTGCTGGTATCAACGAGGACAGCCGCCTGTTTGTTACCTGCCGCGTTGTCGCCGCAGATGCACATGTCATGAATTCCCGTAAATTATCTGCAACGGCAACGCTGTCCATTTGCTGCCAGGTATTCGCTCCCGACACAGTACAGCTTACCGATGGTTTTTCCGAATCAGACAATGCGTTGGAACTGCTCACCTCGACACACACAGTTACCGTGCCGTGCGGCATACTGCGCCGCGAATTTACAATGATGGAAGATGTCAATCTCCCTGATCAGGAACGGTTTCGCGAAATATTTGCCCCGCGCGCAGAAATGCGTCTGTCTGATTGCCGCCTGATGAACGGCAAAGCCATACTAAAAGGCGATGTCGCTTTGCATATGCTCGCCATGACGACAGATGCCACACTGGAACATGTGGACTGCGTCATTCCCTTTACACAGATTTTTGAAGCGGATGACATGACGGACAATCAGCAGATTAGTGTTAGCTTTTCCGTCCGGCATCTGGATGCGGAATTGCGTGACGACGGTTTGGTCGGCGTAGGTCTCGGCGCCTGTGTGCTGCTGACTGCCTTTGAAACGCACACGCTTCATGTGATTGCCGATGTTTACCATCTCGAACATCCTGTACATGCGGAAACCCGTCCCGTCACCTTGCCCGCCTGCCATCCACTTGCAGAGTTAGGCTGTGAGGCGACAGAAACCGTCCCCGTCGGCATGAAAATCGCACAAATTGCAGATGTCACTGCCACACTTGACACGTTGCTTCAAGATGCGTCGCGCAGCATGCTGCGTATGATGGCGTGTATTGTCTACCGTTCAGACGACGGTGAGTATTATTCTGTCCACCGCGCGATCCACATGCCACTCAGTCTGCCAGATGGCACACAATCGGTGCGTCTGAACGGTATGCAGTGTCGTGCATCTGCCACAATCAGCGGTGAAGATTCCGTTGTTCTCTCGCTCAGTGGACGGTGCAGCCTGTTGTGTGATGAACCGCTGCAAGTCAATGACTTATCTGCACTGACGATTGATGAAAACGCACAGCCCGCCGCCTCCCCTGTCTCGGTCATCCTTCGGTATGTCGATGCAGAGGAACGGCTGTGGGATATCGCGAAGCATTACCGTACAACCGTGGATGCCATCCGGCAGGCCAATCAGTTGGATACCGACCGTCTGAGCGCATGCGCACAAATGCTGCTCATCCCCGTGCGGTGATGCCGCAGGCATATGGAGGTGCATATGGAACATCAAAAGCTATATGAGGACATCAGCCGCCGCACTGGTGGCACAATCTATATCGGCGTCGTCGGACCTGTGCGGACGGGAAAATCCACACTGATCAAACGATTTATGGAAACGCTCGTCTTACCCGGAATTGAAAACGTCTATCGGCGCGAACGCGCGAAGGATGAACTGCCACAGTCGGGTTCAGGGCGTACCATCATGACTGCAGAACCCAAATTTGTGCCGGAGGAAGCCGCAGAAATTGCACTGGATGGTGACGGTCTTTGCAAAGTACGATTGGTGGATTGTGTCGGTTATCTGGTGGACGGCGCACTTGGACACACCGAAGAGGACGCACCGCGCATGGTTTCTACGCCGTGGAGCGATCAACCCATGCCGATGGCAGAAGCTGCCGAGTTGGGCACACGCAAAGTCATTACCGATCATTCGACCATCGGTCTTGTCGTGACCACCGATGGCACAGTGACAGATATCCCGCGCGAAAGCTATCTCGAAGCGGAAGACCGTGTCATCCGTGAACTGCTCGGTCTGCACAAGCCATTTCTCGTACTGGTAAATTCCATTCAGCCACAAGGTCCGGCAGCACAGGAAATCTGCCGGCAGATTTCGGATACCTATGATGTGACGGCACTTGCCGTCGATTGTCTCAACATGGATGCCGATCGCATGGCAAATGTCCTCAAATCTGTATTATATGAATTTCCGGTCCGCGAGGTGGGTATCGTCCTGCCCCCCTGGGTGGGCACGCTGCCCGCCGGACATCGCGTCAAAGAAGCTGTTTATAGCGGCATCCGCAGTCAGGCAACGCACATCGGGCGTATGCGTGACATGAAGGCGTGCGCGGCTGCGCTGGCACAGACAGAATATGTTTCGGATGCACAGGTACAGACCATGGATCTGGGCACAGGTGCGGTCCAGTTGGAAATGCGTATTCCACAGACTGTCTTCTATCAGATTGCAGGAGAACAGTCCGGGCTTACCATAAAAGGCGAAGCAGATTTGATCCCACTATTGACCAGGCTTGCAAAAATCCAGAAGGAATATGAACGATTTGATGGTGCACTGGCACAAGTACGCCAAACCGGTTACGGCATTGTCATGCCTACCATTGATGAGCTGAAACTGGATGAGCCGGAAATTGTCAAGCAGGGCGGTCGCTATGGCGTCCGGCTAACAGCCTCCGCTCCATCTATCCACATGATCCGTGCAGATATCCAAACTGAGGTTTCACCGATTGTCGGCACAGAAAAGCAGTCGGAAGATCTGGTACAATATCTGATGTCCGAATTCAATGGCGAGCCGGAACGCATCTGGCAGACCAATATTTTTGGCAAATCACTCAACGAACTGGTCAGCGAAGGCATGAATACCAAACTCACACGTATGCCGGACGACGCGCGCAGTAAGCTTCAGGAAACACTGGAACGCATCATCAATGAAGGTTCCGGTGGTCTGATCTGTATCATCCTATGACTCATTTTTTATGGACAGCGTTTGTTTCGTGCGCTGTCCTTTTATTTTTCCACGTTCATTTGTACACCATACGCGGACATTTTGTTTGTTCATCCCCCACCCGCGTACAAATCCAAAAAAGTTGCAAAATCACGCATTTTATCTGGACAATGGCGTTGTTTTGTATCATAATATGGTAAGAATCTGAAACAAAGGAGAACGCTGATGAAATATATTATTGTGCTGGGCGATGGCATGGCGGATGAGCCAATTGACATGTTGGGTGGAAAAACGCCTCTGGAATATGCTTCTACCCCAACGCTCGATGCCCTCGCGCCGCAATCGGAAATTGCTCTTGTACATACCATTCCGGACGGTATGAAACCGGGCAGTGATACGGCAAATCTCGCAGTCATGGGCTACAACCCTCGCAAATATTACTCCGGTCGCTCCCCGCTGGAGGCACTGAGCATCGGTGTCGATATGAAGCCGACAGACATCGCCCTGCGCACCAATATTGTCACATTGTCCGATGAAGCAGGCATTCCATTTGAACAACGTACAATTGTTGACCACAGCTCAGGGGAAATCTCCACAGAGGATGCGGCTGTCCTAATCGGCGCGGTCAAAGCCGCATTTGAAAACGACACGTACCATTTTTATGTCGGCACAAGCTATCGTCATCTGTTGATCTGGGATCACGGCGAAGTGATCGAGCTGGCGCAACCGCATGACCATCTGGGCGAGGTGATTGGACCGTATCTGCCCGCCGACGCCGTGCTGCGGGATATGATGATTCGCAGCTATGACATTCTAAACAATCATCCCATCAATTTGGAACGCGCGAAAAAAGGTTTGAATAAAGCAAATTGCCTGTGGTTCTGGGGTGCTGGCACACGTCCGGCATTGTCTTCTTTCAAAGAAAAGACTGGCAAATCCGGCGTGATGATTTCCGCTGTCGATCTGCTCAAAGGCATTGCGGTTGGCGCAGGTATGGACGTCATCGAAGTCGAAGGCGCAACCGGTTCGTTGAATACCAACTATGAAGGTAAGGCAATGGCAGCTGTGCACGCCTTGTTGGGTGGAAAGGATTTTGCCTATATCCATGTGGAAGCGCCGGATGAAATGGGACATCAGGGCAATGTCGAGCACAAAGTCCAATCGATTGAATACCTCGACACGCGCGTGATCCGCACTATCGTAGACGAAATGACCAGAGCCGGGGAGGACTTCCGCCTGCTGGTCATGCCGGATCATCCGACCCCAATCCGCTGCCGTACCCATACCAGTGACTCCATTCCCTACCTGCTATATGACAGCACCAAACCCATCGCAGGTGGCTGCACATTGTACAACGAAGTACAGGCAGCCGCGACTGGAAAGCTGATCGAACACGGATATGAGCTGATCGATCACCTGTTGTCCGAATAAAGTGGCATAGGAAAAGCAGCCTTCCGGCTGCTTTTTCGTTACTTCTTCACATTTAGCTCACTTTTAATCTTGGTAGTAGAAATCTCCGGTGTGCGCGGCAGATAAACCACTTCACAGCCTTCATCCTTCAGAAAATCAAACTTGCCTTCCCAGTCGTCACCGATGACAAACGTATCGACATGATATTCGTGCACATCCGACCTTTTCTGATCCCAGCTTTCTTCTGGAATGACCAGATCGACATAGCGGATGGCTTCTACCAGATGTTTGCGCTCCTCATAAGAAAAATAGCATTTTTTCTGCTTTTCATTCCAGTTAAATTCATCGGTTGATACTGCCACAATCAGGTAGTCCCCCAACGCCTTCGCACGGCGCAGCAGGTTGATGTGTCCATAGTGGAGCAGGTCAAAGGTACCGTAGGTAATGACTCGTTTCATGATTGCAAATTCCTTTCAACAGCTAAATAACTGTGTATCATACAATAATATAACACATTATACCACGGTTCCACAGGCTGTTACAATGCTTTATTTTCCAGGCAAGCAGCAGGCGTCCCCTCCGGACTTTGTGCCAGAGGGGACGCCTGTTTTTCTTGATATCAATCGGACAAAATACCTGCTTTATCGAGAATGGTGAATGCACGACACAAATCCTCACTCAGGTCCAATCCTGTTCCAGTTCCGGCAATTGCGCCGCTTTCCACCAGCTTTTTGACCGTATCCTGATAATATTCCGGTACATCTTCGACGGTTTTATACAGTTTATTCAGCTTCAGATCAAGAATGCCACAGCTATTGAGAACTGTCATAGTACGGCAAAAATCTTCACTGACGTTTAATTTTCCCTCTCCGGTTCCCTCAATTGCTCCCTTTTCCACGAGCTTTTGTACTGCGTCACGATAATATTCCGGTATATCATCAAGCGTTTCAAAATACTGCATGCTCTCCTCCTCTTCATCCTGCTTTCCGGGATTCGTGTCGGTCACGACCTCACGGGAAATCAAATAATAACTGGGGCTGCGGTCAATCGTCGCCCTGCCGCACTGCGTGAGGCTGGTCTTAACCACACCCTTGCTCACGATACTGACATAATTGCGGCGGATGGATGACGCGGTATATTTTCCGCTGTACCAGTAACTGTCCAGCACCGTAATGGTCTGCCCGGACGCCGCTGCCGCTGTCACAAAATGCCCGCTTGTGGAAAACAGCTTGTATGCTGTTCCTGCATGCAGGATGGCAGCGCCGCCTGCTTTCAAATGGGCGAGCAACTCGGCATTTTTGCTGGTTGTACGGTATGCAAAATGGTATTTCGGCGCCGCTGCCTTGAGCAGGGGCGCCATCAGCGTACCGCCTTGCACACGTGCGCCGCACGATACGGCAAGATTGCACATCGTCGGGATACTGACATCGGCAATGCCCAGTACATTCAATGCATTGCACAGGCTTGCCGGACCGCAGGCAGATGAATAAATCGTCCCCTGCCCGTAACGGATGGATTTATATTTCTCTTCCGTTTGAAATTTTACTGTGTAACCGATGGTTCTCACCCTTTCGATTGTTCATCTGACTGCCCAGTTTGCTTTTTTTGTTCCAATTTGCTCTTGCGCCATTCGTCCGCTTCACAGGCAATACAGGTAAAGCTGTTGTTTTTCCACCATGCCATCAGGGAAGCCCCGATTGTCCAGCACAATGAGACGAGCTGGTAAATATCGTTATCCGTGAACGCAATGGTTTCGTGTCCTGCAATAGCAAGGATCTGATTCAACAGTGCAAGCGCCAGTATAATGGTCCGCGCAATTGTATCTGAACCAATGGTATGACCCGGATTGCTCATTTCATCGCCTCCTTACAATATCATAGATATGAGTGCGCCGCAGACTGCGATACCAACAGCACTCAAAATTGCCATAATAATGTTCAATTTCGTCGAAATAACTGCAAATTCAACATTGCCACGCCCCAACCGCTCTTGATGTTTGGCGAGCTGCACCGTATGCTGCTGTACTGTTTTTTCCAGCTCTTTGACGGCATGGCAAGGGCATTTTTCATTTTGTTCCGTCATGATTTGATCACTTCCCAATATAAGCGCCTTCCCACGCTTTCCTTTTTTGATAATACACAGAGGGTTTCCCGTTGTACACGTTGATAAATTGTCCAGCTGTGGAAAAGGCAAAAAAATGTTCCACAGCTGGTAACCCTGCGGAACAGATCTCTTTGTTTATCCATTATAAAGCATACACTTGCTTTGCGTTTTCATAAAACACCTTATCGTGCCAGCGTTCCGGTACAAGACGTGCGATAAAGGCAATATATTGTTCCAGATTGACCAGCGGCCAGTCGGTCCCATACATCAGCTTTTCATAACCGCCTGCATATCCCATCCATGTGCGCAAAAGAGAAAAATAATCCTTATTTTCTCGAAACAACTGATCCAGATTGACACGTCCTTCCAACAATCCCGACAGATCGGCAAAAACATTTTCATTTTTCTCCATGACTGCGGCGGCATCTGTCAGCCATGGATTGCCAAAATGACACATGACAAACCGTGTGTGTGGGAATTGTGTCGCTGCTTCATCCACAGTCAATGGATGAGCATACTTTAACAACCCCATACCGCCTGCTGTTGTGCCTGTATGGATAGCCACCGGTTTGTTATACTGTGCTGCGAGTTCATACAACGGTGCATATCGCCGATCGCCCACATAGGAATGGCTGTACCCGGCATACAGCTTGATGCCAACGCATTGGGGGCAGCGCAGATGCTGTTCTGCCAATTCACACAACTGCTGTTGTTCCAATTGTTCCCAGCCGCTGTCCAATCCCACACAGTAACGCAGAAAATCCGGATATATCGACCTGGCTGCGCCAGGCGCATCATTCCCCATGACAACGGCACACACAACGCTCAATCGGTTGAATTCGCTCTGTAAATGCTCCGCTGTATACGTGTGCCCCGTCTGCTCCGCCAACACACGGAACGTGTCTATCCGCGGGGAATAATGAATATGTGCATCAATAATTTTCATAATCAACCTCCGATTCGTCGATTTCTGTTATCATACTGCATGTATATGCCTACGGTCAAGCGCCTGCTGTAGACCTTTCAGAAAAATACATTGGACATTTTTTATTCCACGACCCATTGAATTGTAAAAATCTGGTTGACGTTATGCCGAAATAGGTCTATAATTTTGGTATCCTATAAGAAATTGGCTGGAGAGGAGACCTCATTCTATGGCATTAACTGTAAAACAGGAAAAGAGGCTGTTGAGTTCTACCCTATTTGCCGGCTGCAATATGCAAAAATATCGCCCGCTGATACAGACACTTTCTCCCACCAGCATTTTGAAAGGTCAACATATCCGCTCGCTTTCCCGACCTACTTCAGCGTTGGGATTTCTGTTGGACGGTTGTCTGGACTTATATAATTCAAATGGTGTATTGTTTTACACGCTGGAGTTGGGCGATTTTTTTGAAATTGATCCGATATTTTCTCATATTCAGACCGTTCTCCCATGGTATCTGCGTGCAAGAACCAATACGGTAGTCACTTTTTTTGATAAACCAGTGATGCTGTCCCGATTGGAAGAAGATCCTGTTTTTGCGCGCAATTATATGCATATCCGTGCGGATTTTACTCAAAATCTCACGCGGCAACTCGACCACTTTACGGCAGTTTCTCCCAGTGTTGCATTGGCCCTTTACTTACTCGGCAATCATACCCAATATCTTCTCAAATTACCTGACGGTCTCGCCGGACTTGCCCGCAGGCTGAACATAAGCCGTGCCACATTATACCGTGCGCTTTCCGATCTGGAACAGCGAAAATTAGTGGCACACCACGAAAAAACCGTGCACATCCTTGACCATGGCAAATTGCTCCTGTTTGCCTACAATCAATCTCATGTACAGGGAGATATCTCCATTGAATAATCCTTGTATTCAAATCCCATATATAAAAAAGCGCAGACCACACTGTGAAGTGATCTGCGCTGTATTTTTATATCCAGAGCTGAGCCTGCAAACCGTTTTCACCCAAAGAGTAATGTGAAGATGTGTATAGAGGAATAGAGTTTGCTTTTTTATGATATGAACGTCTCTTTCACTGCGATGTGACGGTTCAGTAAAGAAGTTGTGAAAACAGTCTGCCGCTCATGCTCAAGATGGGCAAAAGAGAAAAAGGCGTTGCAGAATAATATTCTGCAACGCCTTTGTTAGCACAGTCAAAGTATACCCCAACTGTGGCAAAATGTCAATCAATATCACCATTTTTTCATTTGTAGTTTTTTACAATTTTCATTTATAAAAGGCATATTTTTTTGTTTTTGCGACATTTTACGAATATTTTACTTCTTTTTTTGCGTAATATACTTCTTATCCATTACTTTATACTTATTTGATATTATGAGAATAAAAAACCGAGGCGGATTCATCCGCCCCGGCAAATAGATACAACTTTTTTGCTCAATTACTTAGAATCTGCTGGTGTCTCATAAAAACGAACCCAGTCAAAATCCAACGCTTCCGCAATCCGCATTGCAGTACCGACCGGAAGGCGATAATCGCCCAGCTCAATACGGGTATAATAGCTGCGGGCAATATGAGCTTTCTGCGCAGTAACCTCCTGCGTCAGACCCTTACTTTTTCTCAGTTCGACTAACCAGTCACGCATAATATTCACCTCAGAAAAGAAATATAACAAGTTATCATTTTTAGTAGACTATCTCTTGTTTTTTACGGTGTCATTATATCACCATTTTTGCAACTTGTATATGTATTTTATGACGGATTTCAGGCGAATTTGCATGGTTTTGCTGGTATGATGTTACAAATGAGATAAGCTGGAAAAAAAGTTGCCGAGAAGGACTGTATTGTTTCTGCGCATTTTTGTGCAGAATGTCAGAAGTTACTTTACGAGTTTGGAAATGGTTTTAAACGCCGGACCAGAAGCCTTACCGAGAAGTTCAAACAAAACAGCCTCAGCAGTCGTCAATAAAACGCCTTCCTGTTCCGCACGGCGCAGACCCATTTCCATATCATGTGCAAAGCGAGAGCCCAGGCAATCCTCCACAAGAACAACCGTTTTTCCCATCGCAACCAAATCCATTGCAGACTGAAGCACACAAATGTGGGCTTCTGCGCCACAAATCAAGATCGTATTGCATTCCGTAGCTTGAATGGCTGTACGGAGGGCATCATCATCCAAGCAGCTAAATGTAGTTTTGGGCAGGATAGGTGCAATACCAAGGACTTCCTTAATTTCAGGAACAGTGGAGCCGAGACCCTTCGGATACTGTTCGGAAACGATAACCGGAATATCCAGTGCATTGATACCCTGGAGCAGCATACGGGTGCGGGGAATGAATGCATCCTTATTGTGCATCGCGGGCATCAATTTTTCCTGATAATCGACAATCAGAACGGCAGTATCTTCTCTGTTTAGTTTCATAATTCCATTCTCCTTTTACAGGTAGTGTGATACCTATATTATACCACACGATTGCAGGAAAAAAATATAACATACCATGAATTTTTGTGTATACTGAACGGGAGCCTTTTTCAAATGATTTACATATGATCAAGCATTTTTTCGCCAGATGATACATGGTGTATTGTCTGAGATTTGACAAACTTCGCTATTTCCTCTATACTAAGGATACAAAATATCATATTTTCCATCGTTCGACAAAATGAGGAGGGACACTTATGTGCACAGATACAGCTCCGCATTTGCCGCTGATCAAGCTGCATATGGCTGATCATCAGATTTATCTGCGCGCAAACCATTTGCTAAAACAGCACGGTATCACCATACAACAGGCGTTGATCATCCAATATCTCGCTTGGCACGCCGGGCACAGCATCAACCAGAAAAATATTGAGCTTTATCTGGGCATCAGCAACCCTTCAGTCACGAGCCTGATGAAGACCATGGTCGCCAAAAACCTGGTTCGACGCCTGCCTGACCGCTCCGATGCACGCAGTTATCTGCTATGCCTGACAGCACGGGGACAACAGTTACAGGAAAGCATTTATCGCGCATTTGAACAGTTGTCCTTTGAGGTAAACGCCGGTCTGACAGAGGAAGAACAGGCTCAATTGAATTTCCTGCTCGACAAAATTACACGCAACCTGACAGCAGCATCGCACTGATGCCCTGCCCAACGCCCGGAGATGACAGAACAGATGCCTTCTTCCGTTTATCCAAATCTGCCGGATGTTAAAATATACAATACATCACAACAATCCGATTTTATGCAAACACGAAACGCACAAAAATCCCGCACGATAAACTCTATTCCGTGCGGGATTTGTTACTTTTTCAAGTTTTGTACGAACGAAATCAATTCTGGGCAGCAATTTTCCTTTATCAAAATTATGCCTTGATTTTTGGCAATCAACAGATAAAAATTCGTCTTTGTCTCAACAATACCCATCAGTTTATCATAGGGAATGCTGGTATGCCCAAGTGCATTGTCCTGTTCAAAATGATCCTGATAAAACCGAAACGAAGAAATTTGTCCCTGAAGGGCATGATTGGATTTGTACAGCCGCTTAATCGTCCATTTGTTGACGACATAGAAAATAATCGGAACCAACACCGCTACAATCAAATAAGCAATGCCGTCCGTCGTATTGCCTTTTTTCCATCCAAGCCAGGACAGCGCAAGAAACGCTGCAATCATAATCAACTGGAGTAACCACAGACGCTGTACTTTGTTCTGTATCGTCCGGCTGAATTTCACATACTCATCATATGTATATTCTGATTTTGTTTCAAATAATGCTTTCATATTCACGTCTCCTCCAACAATGTTATTGTAGGACATGCCCAAATATCTGTCAAGCACGTGAATATAAAAAAAAACGGAACCGAAAATCAGTTCCGTTGGTGTAGGCATCGACCTATCTTCCCAGACCGTCGCCAGTCAAGTATTGTCGGCGTAAATGAGCTTAACTACCGTGTTCGGAATGGGAACGGGTGTACCCTCATCACAAATAACACCTACTCGTGAGTTTACATTTCTGCGCCCTCAAAACTGAACAGCAATTTTCTCGACATAAGCTTTTCTTTCCGAGTTTACCCGAACCTTTTTTATTCAGGTCAAGCCCTCGACCTATTAGTATCAGTCCGC
>CALWUF010000031.1 GCA_944384655.1 uncultured Butyricicoccus sp.
TTTTTTGCGCATTATTATCCCAATGAGAACAAATAATCCGAGCCATCAATTCTTCTATGGAAATTTCAGATAAAAATTCCCGTTCAATGATATAGTTCACACCATTCTCCAAATAGCGCCCCTCCTGTCCGGTTCTTGCCTTTGTTCCTATCATACGTTAGGATGCCTGTACGTTATGACATCCATAATTTCGGCTTAGCTATATATTCCCAGTGCAATTTTCATCGATAATTCCGCCTATCTAACTTGAAAAATAATGCACCACCAGGAAGGCGTATTTCCCAGTGATGCATCTGTTTCTATCATATGCTGCCGGACAGCTTTTTTCCTTTCCTACTAGTCATTATTTGACGTATCCCTCTGCCAGATACTGCAACAGTTCATCCGCCGTTGTATCCTCTGACACACCAAATCTCCCCAATTGATATAACGTTTCCGGTCGATTTTGAACAACAACATTTTTATGGCCGCCTTTGGTCGTTAATGTAATTTTATATCCCATTTCATGTACAACTTGTTCTGTCATCTCAGAATACTGTCCCTTCGGATAGGCCAATGCAAATAATGTGCGTTCAGTATGTGCAGTATACTCGTCCTGATATTTTTTTAAATCATCCCGGAGTGCCTTGATATACACATCATCATCTTCCCCCTCTAACTGCACTGCAGATTCCCGAACAGGCCTCTGTGTTTCTAATTTTGCCGTCTGATGCATGTCATACGTATGAGACTGTACCTCTATCAATCCTGAATTCATCATCTCTACTGCTTGTTTGTAAGAAAAATGTGGTATGATCGGGATATTGGTATCGCCATATGTTTGATATCCTATTGTTTTTCCGATTGCAAAAATCGTTGCTTTCATTTGATATTCCTTCAACAGAGGATATGCCTGTTCATAATTACTCAAATATCCGTCATCAAACGTAATACACATCGGTTTATCCGGTAAATCTTTTCCATAATAAACATACTCTATCAGTTGAGACATCAAAACCGGTTGATATCCCGCATCACGAATCATCCTTAAATCCTTTTCCAGAGTTTTCTGTGTTATGATCCCGGGGCTGCTGCTCTTATCATCAATATGATGAAACATCAAAATAGGTATTACTGTTTTTTTGACAGGCTTAAATTTTTGGAATATATTTTCCTCTGTATTTTCACTTACACCAAATGCAGTTTGAGCTTGCTTGCAGTATATAATCTGAGTCGCATACTGATACAATAAAATAAACAGCGTTGATACGATAATTATCCCCCATAGTATTCTAATCTTTTTTGATTTTTCCTTATTACTCATATAAAGCTCCCCTTAAGTTTGATAATTTAAGGAAAATCCATTGATGAAGCCTTTTTCAGACGCTTTGTATAACAGCTGGACATTCTTGGTCTTCAGATCTATCATATAAATGCCTCTAACATCATTGTTCCAGCCAATACAATATAGAATATTATCCCAAACCGCCATATCTCCCGAAATCAAAATCGGAATATCCAAATTTGTCTTTTCCTTCGTTCTCAAATCCACCATATAACATGTATGATCCTCTTTGGGGCTTATACTGCTTTTTGACCCAGAATAATAGAGATTGCTCCCATTTATAGCAATTCCCCAAATATAATCATCTGTCCAATAGATTGGAGTAACTTTTTCCGTATTAACATCTACAGCACAGATCGTAGATGGCGCACAATCGGGAACCTCAGTTTCTTCTGTATAATTTTGTTTATTATATTCTTCCAAATTTCCTCTCTGGAGATTGTCCGAATAATAGGAAAAATATAAATGATTTGCCTCTGGATCACATGTCACGGCCCAAGTGAAACGATCGTCATTTGTGTCCGGAAATATCTTCTCTAATTTTCCACTTTTCAAATCAAATAGATTTGGCTCAATACAATAATGATTTAAGTACTTAGCCGCCAAAAAAAGCTTATCTCCGCACTGAACGATATGATTAAGGGCACATAGCTGGTCAGTCAATTGTACTGTTTTTCCATTTTTCTCCTGATACAATTGATCACCACGGTCACTCAGTGCACTGTAAAACACACAATTTTGAACACTAGAATAGGTAGTAAGCGGATAACCTGATGTGTATGGAACACGTCCTTTTTGAATCAACTTTCTCCTCTTAAAATCGTAAATAACACAAATGCTTTCCATCTGTGTTTGTTCTTCATCAAGATAAACTGTTTCTGTTATACTAAGATAAGGTGATACACGTTTCGTCTTATCAGAGCCAGATGCGCTTTCCATACCTGAACCAACAGAAGTATTGGCACGACTGGCACATCCTGATATAACAACACAACAAGCTAAAACACACAGAAGAGCTTTTCTATATGCTTTCATGCCACTTTCCCTTCTTTCTCTCTGTTGTATTCCTACGAAAATCACATGATTTTAGGGAAAAGGATGCATTCTTGCAACATACATCCCTTTCCCTTTGTCAACTTAGAATTCGTAATAATACCGTCCGGCAAATTTAATATTGTTGTAATTGGTTGATGTGATACCTAACTTTGATACGCCGGTCTTCCAAATATCCAGCACGGCATTCGGTAATGCGCCATTGTCATTTTTAATAAACGAACTCGCGACATTATTCAGCATATTTCGTGTAGCAATAGACGTTCCGTATCTTGGATTATCATAATTGCCCTTCGTTGCGCAGTCACCATATTTAAGACTGTTGTCGTGATCACCCGTTGTATCTGTAAACACGGTAAAATCCCCTGTTCCCAATACATGACTGTTTGTAATTTTTATCGTATTTGTAGTATAACCGACGTTTGTCTTAGTTTCAGATACTACACTGCCATAATTATATGTACCAGCTGCTAATCTACTGCCCTGAGGAAGTGCTGTATAAGCCTTAACAGAAATCTTTTCTCCCGTTGCTCGTGCCGTATTACTAATCGGAATCAGCGTTCGTTCTGCAACAGAATATGTTCCATCCTTATTCTGCATGTAAATTTCTTCGACTTCTCCCCAGTTGTCATACACAACGCACATTCCAACAGCTGGATCTGGCAGTTCTTCACGATAAACAGGCAGTCCTTCGCTTTCTTGATCAATCTCTGTAATCAATTCCTCCTCATCTTCAAAAGACATAACTGATAAATCATCTATCATAGATACATCTGTACTGTTTTTCTCCACTGTATCATTTGCTTCTATAGAATCAGTCGCCTTTTCGAATCTATCGAATATATCCTGTGCTGAAGATATGGATTGCCACATGCCATTCGACACATACTCCAGTACTGCACCTGGTGTTGCAGAATCTGGAATTGCACTGTTCTGAATCACATTAGATGTGTCAGTCGCTTGAGCAGAAACTATACTCCCAATCATAATACTCATTGCGCATACTATGCTCATAGTCTTTTTGTACATCACGTCTTAATTCTCCTTTCACTAACACCACATATTTTGGTCTTGGTTACTGTTCAATATCCAGAACACATTGATCAAAATTGAAGCAAAGCTGGTCTGTATGTACCCAGACCGCTTCAGCGCCAGTCCCCAATTGTTCAACCTGGCACCACCCATTATCATAAGATAAAATCTGTACAACGCCGCTCATCGTTTCCATTACCATTCCATCCGGTGCATTATAACAATCGCAATCTGTTACAAGCGCCTGATTCCCTTTTTCAATATCATCCCTTGCTGTGCTAAGCTGGTCGCTTGTAATATAACCATATGTACTTGGAACATCACCATAAGGTATCATAACTCGTGTCATCCCCTCATAGTCAGGCGGATTTTCGTCCAGAATGAGTACAATATCCCCAGCCGATATACTTTGTTCGTCCATCGGCTCGATGCTTTCCACATTCTGTTTTGCAGCGGTATCCGGTGTTTCCGCAACCGTCAATGTAAAACAACCTTGCAGCATTCCCGCTTCCAACGCGACACCTGTCTTGCCCTCTCGCTCGGGTATAATTATTACATCAGAAACCGTTGCGCTCCCGCTATCATTACGAATATCCGAAGATTGTCTCGTGGCACACGAATTGCATAATACCAACACACACAGCATCGTACTTGCCATGAAAATATGTTTTTGTGATTTATGCAATTTACAAAATCCGAGTAAACCCATTCCACATCCTCTTTTTCTGTCAGTCATGCGTTCAAGAAACGTTATTGTACCTATATGCTACATAAGAACCATTTTGCAATGATGCTATAGAGCGTATAGTATATGCTACACGATCATAGGAATTCAATTTAGTTGCCTCATACAAAATATACCCGCCATTTCCATCTGCTTTTTCGTACAACACAACATGGCTTCCAGCCTTGTCAATCATATCTCCCCGCTGTAAAGATGCATATATGATTTTAGTTGCAACATTTGGAAGCGTTGATGTAGATCTCTTTGAAGTTAATCCCCAGCAACGGCTGACATATCCAGAACAATCGAGACCGTATGTATTGCTGACATGACCTGCTGTCGACGTATTGATGTTTCCTACCCGTCCACCATTGGTCATGCCAGCCTTATATTGGCTAGGTGTGGAAAATCCACCCCAGCAATACGGCATATAATTGTAACTACCTGCACCGCTAACATATCTTGGACGCGTCCAATTGGCAAGTGCAGCAAGATTTGAACTAGAACAACTCCATATAAACTGGTTATGATATGCCTTTGCATTTGACATAATAGTAGAACGTGAAATTGTAGCTGCTACAGTAATATCCGTTGCCGTCATAGTGGTAGTGTCTGCTAACGGCATCTGTCTCTCAGCGACTGCATCTTTGTCTAGTTCAGTTTCAAAGCTAGCTTTCTCCGGTAAATTTTCCGTCATAATCTGGTCAACGGAAACTCCTGCGTTGGTGGCTGTGAGTTCATATATATTTCCATCGATAACTTTTACTTGGTTCAAGCTGTTCATTATTTGCTCAGATGCCTTCATGCAACCAACAACATTGTGATTCCTGTCGATCGTCCGAATGGTTTCTTCCACTTTATCTGTCAAATCCATGTCGTATTGTTTAATAATATAATTTCCATCTGTATTCGTTCCCAGATATTGTGCGCCAACGATAAAATTGTCAGAATGAAGCGTTATGCTATCGCGTTCGGTCCCATCTTTATTTAATATTGCAACAATGCAAGTATGCCCGCAATTATAATCGCCTTTCGGGATCAATGTGCTTTGGTAATACGTTTCTTCATCCACAATGTTGCCATTGATGACCTCAACCGCATCCACCGACTCAGCCGAATTATCGGTTGAAAATCTATAAGTTTTACTACCGTCGGCTTCTGATACAGATACGTAAATATCGTTGTCAATGACCTTGAAATTAAAGATAGCTTCTGTACGCAGTATATCCGCAATGTTATACATAACATCAAGCTTTCCATCATTTGTGACCTTGAAAACCGAAAAATCGTTTCCTAACACATACGTCTGCCCATTATCTGCACCAACTTTAATGCCAACAACATCGAAACGATCCAGTTGAATACTGCAGTCTATCTTTCTATTATCATAGATATAAATTGAATTTGTCGCAGTATTCAATACAGAAATATTTTGTCCATCAACTGCATAGTCCTCTAGACCTTTGGGTGTTCCTTCTTCGTCCACTGTAGAATATACCACAGAGGCTTCTTTATTTCCCAATGCAAGAACCGATTTGCTTTCTTGCTCTATATCTGTAGCAAATGCTGTTGCAGATACAGTCATAGCCCCAGCCATCAAACAGCTGAGCAGTCGCGTAGTCATTGTCATATAGCTACATCCTTTCATTCAATAAAGTTTATACTCTCACATTTTCCTCCTGCATTGGACTCATTCCTCCCTAAACACCGTATAAAGTATTTATCTCTTCATTTAGTAAGACAATTACGCGCCGTATAACGCAACACATTTCACAAAAATTTTCCAAGAAAATTTTTAGTTTATCATGAATACCAATCAAAACCACCAGTTGAATGCATTTATCAGGAAAAAGCAGACACTGAAAAACACGATAAACTTAAAAGCTCAATTGGGTCTTGTACTGAACTGGGCTTTTATCCCAGGGCGACTGCAGGTTGCCTGTTATTGAAAGAATGTACACACTCATCTAAGATCAAGTGGACATCCTCTGTAGTCGCCAATCCGAAATCAAAGTAGCGTTATGCCTTCATCCATCTGTTTAATAATTCCATTATTGGATCATTCGTTGGCATTCTTTTTCGCAACATTAACCGAAATATGTTAACAACATGGTGGTTTTCCGTGTGTTTACCTTTATCTTATATCTTCATTCAACGAATAATTTTGTCTTGTCGATTCGGCACCAATAAAAGAACCTGCCGCCTACATTTGCAGACAACAAGTCCCTTCAACCCCTTTATACTTTTGCCACAATTCCACTGCTTCAGCGCTGCTACATACGATATGCCGCATAGACGCCGCGGCGGGTAAAATCAGATGTCACTTCAAAATATCTATCCGGCAACGCGATGACCATCTGTTCCGCCTTTGCAGATACTGGAATCATCTTTTGTTCTTTGCACCATGACATTGCACCGTCATACGCGCCAGCCTTTTTGTGTTTCCGCACAATTGCGGCACGACGTTCCAATGTCTCCTTCTTTGGAGACAGCAACATTGCCAGCTCTCCGATGGTCATTTTATCCTCCAAACGCAACCGATTGTCAGAAAAGACAATCGCATGCTCCTTGACCAGTTCTGTCAGCTTATCAAACAACGGGTCATCGCGTCCAACGTCGGCAAATGGGCTTTCTTCCATTAGCTCGCCTACACTCACAACACGGTAGCCATATTCCTTCAGCACCTTCAACTGTTCGCCCAGAGCAAATGCGACCGGCGTACGTTTCGCCATATTATAGCCGTCCTTCTGGAAAATAATCTGTCCACAGAAAAAGTCCGGGTCTTTTTCCAACGCATTTCGAATCGGTTCAATCATCGCACGGACTTCCGCCTGCAGTGCTTCTTCTGGATCTGTATGGGTAGACGGAAGCCAACCTGCGCCATCAAACGACGCCGCCATATACTGATACTCCATGCGATCATATGCGTCATAGCTGGTAAAACCATCTGTCATTTTATCCACATAATGCGGCGGACGGGAAAGCATCATGGTATAGCCATATCTCGTTTTCATCAGTTGATGCAGACGGTCGAGATCCTCCACCGCAGCATCCAAACCAGCCAAATATTCCCGCGCACCGTAAACAAACGGCTTTTTGCCGAAAATAATATGCCGGTAGCTATGGTTGGTAATCTGGTGTCCTTCCTCCAACATGCGTCGAATCAGGCGGTCATTATGCTCCGCACCGCCTTTATCGTCACAATAAATGTCTGGATAATGGTCAAACTTGATGCCGCCCCACGCGGCACTGCCAAGTTTTCCTGCCTGATCGGGATAATTTGCACTGGTATCGCCGACAACGTCAAAGCTGCCCTTTGCGCCATATTCCGCCATGGTATCAAGCAAAACATCCGTTAATGTTTTTCCGCCAAAACGATCCGGAGATGCCGGCATACCCATCGGTCCATCATCAAATGTCATGGCACAAATGCGCTGATCAGTCTTGACCCGTTCAATGCGCCGTGTATAACATACATAATGCTTTTCCGTTGGTTTAAGGATCCTTTTCAATATCCGTTTTCCTTTTTTACCGACCTTTACAATCAATGACATACCTTTCTCCCTCCCCGGTTATTCTATCCTCTATCCAACATTTTGCGGCAAACAATGCCCATTTCATATAGGCTGCCGTACTTGCATGCGTTTTTTTTCTCTTTGTCAACTGGCTCTTTGCCACGCAGACAGAGCGTCCACGCCGCCCTTCTACGTACGGTACGCCGCACAATAAGGCTCTTCTAACCGCCTCTTCCGTCAACTCATCCACATGAAGCACTGCCGCACCGTTTCCGATTTCCTCCAACACATGCGCATCACTTCCGGCTGTAACCGGCTTGTTCCACTGCTTTGCAAGCGCAAGTGCCATCGCATTCGCCTGTTTGTTTTTTCGATCCGCGCGTCCATTCCAAACCTCAATGCCATCCAAACGGTGCATCACATCGTCCAGCCTTCCTGCATCCTGACTGTGTTCAAATGGATGTGCCATGACCGCCAAACCGCCGCATGCGTGAATGGCATCTACGGCCTTGTCAAACTGTTTCGTCTGAATCGGCTGAGAAACAAACAGTCCCAGTAAGTGTCCGCGTTCTGTTGACACCTCAATCCCTGGTATCACAACAAAATCATCGTATTGCGTCACATGCTCCAGTGCCAAATCGTGGTCACATACCGCTATGCCCTGCAAGCCGCATGCGCGCGCCTGTGAGACAATCTCATCCAACTGCATACAGCCATCCGGCGAACGCTCAGAATGAACATGCAAATCCAATTTGATTTCCATTTTTCTATCCTTTCCTCACCGCTCAAACAGGCTCTTTTTCAGATATGTACGGAACACGCGATTGTCACCTTTCTGAACCAACGCTTCCTTTGCTGTAAAAAAGTCCAGCAATCCGCGCAGTCCCTGCTTTACCTGTCCAGATTTCAAATAGCTGATGGAAGCAATGGTATCATTGAGCAAAAAGCGCATCCGTATGCCAGTTTGATAATCCTGTGGTGTATAGGATACAGCTTCCCCTGCCGCTGCACGCGCATATTGCGCCACAAAAGGACTTTGCGCTGCCTCTATCATCGGAAAACTGCCCCAAATGCGTGGATTAACCTCCAGTACACACTCACCCTTGAATTCAACCATCGCCATACCGACAAAGCCAAATGAGTGCAGCAACTGATATGCCTGTTGGATTTTCTTTTCGTCATAAAAGCTCTCACAGCAAGTCGAGGGACCGCCAGTGATCGGATATTCGCGTATTCTGCGATGGCACAGCGCGCTGAGCAGCTCACTATTGACTCCAAGCAGCAGGCTAACACCGGCACCAGTACCGGATATTTTTTTCTGCACCAGCGGTTTTGGATCATACCGCTGCATGCGCTGCAAAATCATCTCGTATTCTGCCTGATTCTGTGCAACCGCATAACGCTCCGACGCCTTCAGTCCAAATTTTTCTCCACAGTGCGGCTTGATGACGACCGGAAAGGTATCTGGAACACCTTCATACTGCTTCGGAACCGGAATGCCAAGCTCAGCTGCCCGCCGATGTACGGTTTCCTTATCGTTCAGCTGGTCTAGTGTCTCCTCCGATGCAATCAAAAAATTTGCAAACGGAGCAAATGTCTCACGATTCTGCGCCACCATATTCAGTGTCACAGCGCCGACGCAAAACAACACTGGATGCTCATACTCTTGAAGCAGCGCAAGTAATCTCTGCCCATATTCCTGATCCGCTACGGCGCCATCAATCCAACGAAATTCCGCACAGCTACGCGAAACAGAAACAGCTGGTGCCGACGCACTATCAGCACGTGTCTGCGTCACAATAACGCGATACCCTGCCCGATGCAGCGCGCGCACGGCTGCAATAGACATACGGTATTTTCCGTCTGTCACAATAGCTGTTTTCATACAACACCATTCCCTTAAAAATCAATATATTCAGTATAGCACTTGACATCATTGTTGTAAATATTTTCCATAAACATTCGATCGGAATTATGTACTTTAACGTTAAAGGTCACACGACATTTGTATCCCGCTGATATATAATATATTTTTTGATAGAATTTCCCGATCCGATTCATATTTTTAGCGTTGATCATGACTTTTCATTGCCAGCAATAACTCCTCCATGGATAATGCGGGCGTCAGGATGTCATCTACTGCTTTTTCATCGAATCCGGTGGTATGCTTTTGCCTTGCGCTTTCATGTTTTAAGTAGTTAATTGAATCGTTTCTAAATAATAAAGACAATATATCCCCCCAAAATGCAACGCTCTTTTCCTCGAATCATATCAATTTTTTGAATTAATTTTACAATGCATTCTTGAGCGATATCTTCACAGGTTGCTTGATCCCTTATGTATTTTTTCGCTGTATAAAACATTATATTTTTAAATTCTTCATAAAGCCAGATCATATATTCTTTATCATCAGGACCCTATGAAGAAACAGGGCGAAGCCGGAGCGGATTACCTACCAAAGTCCATGCAGTAACGGATGGGCTTGGCAATCGATTGCATTTTTTCTGTCCAGTGGTAATCGGAATGATATTAGTATGGCACAGGCATTGCTGAAACCATTTGATTTACGTGGAAACTTGATTCTTGCAGATAAAGGCAATGACAGCAAAAAATTTGTTCGGCGGATCGAGTCCAAGGGAGGAACTGACATAATTCCCAGCAGAATTTCTTTCAAAGCGCCCAGAGAGACGGACTGGCATATCTATAAGAAACGCCATCTGATCGAAAATCTATTTCTCAAGTTCAAAAACAACCGTCGTTTTGCCACCACATATGAGAAAAGGGCTATTGCTTCTCTTACATGCATTCTTGTTTGGCTACTTTGACGATTTGCAAATGCACTCTAACAAGATAAGTATGATTTCATTTTTTTCTTATTATTTTCCGCATTATACCATTCCCCCAGGCTGCATCAAATGTCAAAGAACATACCTTTTCCTCACGTTCAACACAATAGATTGGAAGATCTTTTTTTGTCGCAGATGCCAAAATCGTATCTGCTGCGCCCCAAGCTGCGTGCGCGGTCACGCAAATTCCCGCTATCAAAGCCGCGCCAATCATCAGTTTCTTTCCGGATATAACAGCAAAATAATGCATCTTCCCCACCTCTGTGAAACATACGCAAGCAAATTGTCCATTATTCCAAAATACAGCTTGACCAGTCCTTTGTGAAGCTGCAACAATTTTGCAGCTCAATATCTGTTCAAAAAATGTTCAAAAAATACTTGCAATTCTCTCATAATTGTGTTAAATTTCTTTACAGGATACATAACGCACAAAAATCGACCGTTAAATCTGGGCATAATTGTACATACCTCTGTAAGTTATGCATAAATTTAGCACCGATTTTTCTACATCCATCACAACCCCTGATTTCATTGCCGGTGTGGCAGCCTGCGGTTCCTGATCCGTTGTCTGCACTTCCTGAACACTTCGGTAATGTGTGTTTGCATGCAGAAATGCCGCGTGTATCCGAGCTGTACCTTTCATAAATTTAGACGGGCATAAAACTATATATTTTCCTGTGTATCGTTTTATGCAATACAACAACAAAAGGGAGAGTTTTTCACATGACTTGGAGCACAACACAACTCATCTGGATTGCTGTCACATTTCTGTTCTTCACAGCAATGGTAGCAATCATCTCCTCCTGGAAAACCAAAGGAGACAACCTTGAAACCGCAGAAGGCTATTTCCTTGCCAGCCGTTCGCTGCCCGGATTTGTCATCGCAGGTTCTCTGCTTCTCACAAACCTGTCCGCAGAACAGTTGGTCGGTCTGAATGGTCAGAGCTGGAAAACCAACATGGGCGCCATTGCCTGGGAAGTTGGTTCCATGTTCACTCTGCTCGTACTTGCTTTTTTCTTTCTGCCGAATTTCCTGAAAGTCGGCACAACTACCATCCCTGCCATGATGGAAACCTGCTATGACAAGAGCACCAAAACGATGTTCTCCGCAATTATTGTCATCATGTACTCCATCCTGAACCTTCCGGTTATCCTGTATTCCGGTGCAGTCGTATTTGAAAACATCTTCGATGTATCTGGTATGTTTGGTATAACCAAGTTTAGTGCAATTGCTGTACTCTGCGTCGTTATCGGCATTGTCGGCGGCTGTTATGCGATCTTCGGCGGTCTAAAGGCTGTTGCAGTTTCCGATACCATCAACGGTGTCGGTCTGCTGATCGGTGGTCTCATGATCCCATTCCTCGGTCTTGCTCTTCTGGCAAAAGAAACCGGCGGCAGCGGTATGATCGACGGCATCCGTTATCTGCTGGACAATGAGGCTGAATTCCACAAGTTGAATGCAATCAATGCATGGGATTCCGCACAGCCGCAAGTTCCATGGCCTCTGATTATCACCGGTATGTTCTTCTCCAATATCTACTGGTGGTGCTGCAATCAGTCGTTCGTTCAGCGTGCGTTGGCTGCCAAAAACCTGGCAGAGGGTCAAAAGGGTGCTATTTACTGTGGCTTCCTGAAATGTATGGGTCCGCTGTATCTCGTTCTTCCGGGCATCATCGCATTCTATCTGCCGAGCATTCAGGAACAAATGCAGAGCATTGCCGGCAATCCAGGCGTATCCCTGATGGATCAGGCATATCCGCTATTGGTTGTCAAATGTGTTCCGTGGCCTGTCATGGGCTTCTTTGCAGCGGTCATGTTCGGCGCAATCCTTTCTTCTTTCAATTCTGTCCTGAACTCCGCTTCTACCATGTTTACCCTCGATCTGTACCGCTCTGTGTACAAGCCATCCGCTTCTGACCTTGAGTGTGTAAAAGTCGGTAAAATCTATGGTACAATCGCCGGTATCGTATCCATCTGCGTTGCACCGTTTATTTCTTACACTGGCAACGGCATCACTACACTGTTGAACTCGCTGGCAAACTTTATTTCTATGCCAGTCGCATGGACCATTCTCGGTGCAATCGTGTTTAAGAACATTCCGAAATGGGCGCCAAAGCTGATCACTGTTATCGACGTTGTATTTTACGGTGCATTCCTGCTGATCAAGCCGGTTTATCCGACCAATCCGACAGAAGAGATTCATTATCTGTATGCCATCGCTATACTATTCTTTGTTGACTGGATCGTTATGTGGGCATGCAACAAATTCTCTCCGCGCAAGGAAGCACTTGTTCTCACAGATGTTGGCGCAGTCGATCTGACCCCGTGGAAGTATGCAAAGGTTGTTGCTGTTGTCGGCGTTATCCTGGCAATCCTGATTTATATCCTCTTCTCGCCGCTTGGCATTGCAGCTTCTGGTGAACCGGTAAGCTGGCTGACCACCTGGGGTGTAGCAGCATAATCTTCTCATATAAAACTTCTCATATAAAAAAGGCGCTGTAACAACTACAGCTCCTTTTGAACTCAGAACCTGAACAGCGTGAGTTTGATGTGACATCAACCTCACGCTGTTTTTCATTTTGCATTCAAACCTGCGCGTATCATCTGGTGACGCACCTGCGGACCGACAATCACCGCAATCGCCATCTTGACAAGATCACCGACAAGAAACGGCAAAACACCTGCCGCAAGTGCAGCATAAAATGTCATACCCGCCTGATATGCCAGCCAGGCGGTACCGAAAATATAACAGACAATTGTGCCAAGCACCATTCCGAAAAAACTCAGTGCCAATTTACAGTCAAATCTGTCTATAAACCAGCCGCAAATGACAGCCATAAAAAGAAAACCAATGAGATAACCGCCGGTCGGTCCAAATAGCTTGCCAATGCCGCCGGTAAAACCAGAAAAAACTGGCACACCAACCAATCCGATCAACAAATATACAACATAACTGAGCGTACCACGCTTGCAGCCCAGCACATAAATTGCAAGATAAACCGCAAGATTGGTAAACGAAATCGGGATAACGCCAATCGGTACGGACAGCGGACCGAGTACGCAGATAACGGCCGCCATAACTGCAATCAACGACATTTCACGTATATTTGTTCTAACGTTCTTCTGTTCCATATTTTTTCACTCAATTCATTAAAAAATCCCTGTCCGGTCTACCGGACAGGGATTAGTATACACGCATACCGACCTATTGTCAACCTGTTTCATCTTTATGGTTAACATTAAATTTTTTATTCATCATCCGTGCGGTGTTCCTCCATTGCGGTACGGCGGAACTGCTTTGGTGTACAGCCCACATGCTCACGGAACGAACGAATAAAATTAGTCGTACTGTGAAACCCACACTCTTCTGCAATGCGTTCCACGGATTTCTGTGATACGGTGAGCAGTTGACGTGCCATGGTGATCCGTAGATTGACCAGATACGCATGCGGCGACATAGATGTACAACGGCGGAACAGACGGCTGAAATAATATTCACTCAGGTTCACCTGATCTGCAATCTGTTCGATGGTGAGCTTTTCAAAGAAATGGTGTTCCATATATGCAATGGCATGCAATACAGCGGCATTCTGCACAGATTCACCGCGTCCATCCGAACCGGAGAGTTCAGCCAGAATACGGTACATCTGTACGGAAACACGATGCTCATCATACATCGCATCGGTGACAAGCGCAAAAATACTTTGAATGGCACTCTGCATTTCAACAGAGCGCGCCGGGCGAGTAAAGTATCCATTTACACCTGCCAACAACCGATAATAGGCGTCACTGCTGCCGCCCCGGAAATAGATATACCGGAATGAAACGCTGTCAATTGCACCATAAGTATGTGGTTTGCGACAGTCGAGCAGGATCACCTCCCCCGCATGTATCTCGAACCGTTCGCCGTTATATTGAAAAAACATCCCTCCGCTGTCCACAATGGCAAACATATAATAGTCGAACTGATTGCGGTGAACCGTATACGTATGATCGCAAAAGTAATGCCCCACATAAGCTGCGTAAATGAGCGCAGATCGCGCAAATTCTGACGGAAGATGCAGAAACATCTGCGAGGACGGCAGCACGCCGCCATTGTCCATTCCTCCGTTTTTGTCCTGAAACTCGGCGGAAACCGCCGTATCGTTGTAATTTCTCATACAATTATCATACCATGCGGCAGATTTTCTGTAAAGGCTTTCCAGTGAAATTTATTCCATATTTTGGATATTATTTTTGCATTTCCCTGTATCTGCCCGCAATGCTGTCATTGAATCTGATGTTGTAAAAAATGATCCAAAAATGCCTGTGCAAGACTATTCTGTGCAATCGCCTGCGATGCTTCTTCCAACGGGAACCATGCGGCATGGTCAACCTCATCTGTAACACCGCTCAGATCCTCACTGTCCGCCACACAGGAAAAATTCAACATCAAGGTATTGCTGGGCTCAAAAAACTGACTCTTCCGAAATGTAATATCATGCACATGCAATCCAGTCTCTTCCCGCACCTCACGCGCCACTGTCTGTTCCGCCTGTTCACCGCGGCTGACATACCCCGCGACAAGGATATTGCGTGTCTTGCCATATTGTTGAATGAGCAATACATGGGTCTGTTCAGGATTGAGCACCTCCATGCTGACAGCAGTATTGAAAATCGGAAAACGAAACTGTTTGCATTTTGGACAAAACTGCACCATACCTTCTCGTTCGAGATATTTTTCCGTCAGTTCTTCGCCGCATTCATAACAAAATTTCATGTTGACTCCTTTTAGCATTGATTGTCCGTATCCCCTTTCATTATACCGCAATATTTGCTGCTTGCAACCGTTTTTCACGTAGCGTATACTAAAAAGCAGGAGGGGTTTTGCATGAACACGACTGAATCACGCATCTGCCGCATCATTGAGGACCATGCGTCCGAACTGACGGCATTTGCCAACGATATCTATACACACGCCGAATTGGGGTATACCGAACACCGCACCGCACGCTGTATCGCACACTGGCTGACACACCGCTGTGGATTGCAAATACAAACCGATTTGGCCATCACCGGCGTGCGTGCGCAGGTGGGCAACACGCGCCCCGCTGTCTGTCTGATCGGTGAATTGGACGGCATCCGGTGTCCGGAACATCCGATGGCTGTGCAGGAAACCGGTATGTCACACGCTTGTGGACATCACATGCAACTGGCTGTACTCGCAGGCGCAGCTCTGGCGCTGAGCCATCCGGATGTTGCGGCGGAGCTGGGGGGAAGCGCTGTATTTTTTGCTGTCCCATGTGAAGAACATGCTTCAATGAACCGCATGGCACAACTCAAACGCGATGGTTTGGTACAGTATTGCGGCGGCAAATTACAACTGCTGATGGACGGTGCCTTTGACGATATCGACGCCGCAGTGACCACACATGCACATATGGTCAACTGTGGCAGCGATTTCCTGCTGGGAAGCAATTCGACGAGCGGTTTTTTGTCCAAACTCATTCGCATCAAAGGACGCGCTTCACACACTGCCCTTGCGCCGGAAAAAGGGATCAATGCATTGGATGTTGTGACACTCGCACGCAGTGCTGTCGGCATGCTGCGCAGTACATTCCGCGATGAAGATTGCATCCGCATCGGTGAAGTGGTACGCATGAACAGCACAGCGGTCAACGTCGTTCCGGATGAGGTCATTGTAGATTTGCAGGTACGTGCAAAGACTTGGGAAGCACTGTTGGAGACGGACAAGAAAATTGACCGCGCATACCGAGGTGCAGCCTATGCTTTCGGCGCACAAATTCAAATCACCGACGGCATGGGGTATCTGCCCACCGTGCCGTGTCCACCTTGTGAAACACTGACCCAGGCCGCCGCCCTCCTCTCTGATCAATGCACCGCACAGCCAGTCAGCCCGTTTGTTCACAATGCAGCATCCACTGACGTCGGGGATTTATCGCACCGGATGCCGGTTGTAAACTTCACATTTTCCGGTTTTTCCGGCACGCTTCACGGCGCAGATTTCCGCATTACAGATGAAAAAGCTGCCTATATACAGCCTGCAAAACTCGCCGCATTGACGATGTACCGCCTGCTCCGCCACAATGCCGCGCAGGCACGTGCGCTCATCGACAGTTTTCACCCCAAAATGACCGAACAACAATATCGCGCCTATGCCGCACGGTTTGACAATGGTTTTATCGGCGAACCGTCGCCATTTTGACCGCACAACACGCCGCAGAAAACTGTCCATCCTTCAGCGTGCAGCCATAAGTCTGAATATATAGAAAACGCTCAAACAGATTGTATCTGCTTGAGCGTTCCCATTTTTATCTATCAATCCGTTTTATCCAAACAATCCCCTGTTTTGCGTACAGGTTTTCTGCGCTATTGTCACCGGGTGACCTGATGAATCCACTTAAAGGAACGGATGCGCAGAAACACAACCGGACATTTGCCAATCTGATCCATCTTGAGACAGAAAAATACAACAGCAGGTGGAAACTCGAACACAAATGCAGACAGGAATGCACACGGCAGACAGATGAGCCATGTCCAGATATTGTTGTTGATCATACAGAATTTTGTATCGCCGCCGGCACGCAGAAACCCACAATCGGTTGCCATCTGATAGCATGTGCCAACGGTTGTAATCGCCAACACAGTAATAAATTGACCGGTCAACTCCGCAGCGCGTGGAGTCAATGTGTTGTAAATCATCAAAATTGGCCACTGGGACAGGAACAACACTGCGCCAGTGATGACACCGATGACAACAAAGACAATTTGCAGTGTATGCAGCACAGGCTTGATGCCCGTAACCGGATCCTCCTCATGTTCACCCAATGTTCGTCCCGTAATAATTGCCGCTGCACTCGCCGCGCCATAGCCGACGACGGAAATAATCTGATAAACAATGACTGAAATCGAATTTGCCGGCAGGACAGACGCGGAATCTTCCATATTACCGATGATAGCAGTCTGAAAAATGGAATTGATGCCCCATAGCGCCTGTGTCACAAGCAGTGGCAAAGAAATACGGACATAATCCGCCATGTACTGATTGTCGATAAAAATCAGCTTTTTCAGCGTCAGTTGGAGCGTATGCTCTTTATATTTTAAGTACCAGATGACGATCAGCAACTCAATGGTACGTGAAATCAATGTTGCAATCGCAGCACCGCGCACACCGAGTGCCGGTGTGCCAAAATGACCATAAATCAGGATATAGTTGAGCACGATATTGATACACAGCGTCGATCCTGCAATCATATAGCCAATTTTTACAATGCCAATGGAGCGCAAAGACGATGCCAGCATGTTGGTCGCCGCAAAAATAATATATGTAAAACAAATAATCTGTAAATATTTGACCGCTTCCTCTGCAACTGCCGCATCATTGGTCATCAGGCTGATGATCTGATGTGGGAACAACAGCGCAAGGACAAACAATACTGCCGCTATACCGCAGCCAAAACGCAGACCGCAACCAATAATGCTCGGAATTGGACTGATTTCTTTTTTACCCCAATATCGTGCGCCAAGCACGACGATACCTTCGCTCACACCGACAACCAACATCTGTAAAAAGAACTGAAATTGGTTGCACAAGGAAACGCCCGACAGGGCATCCTGAGAATATCGTCCGATCATGATGTTATCTGCCAGATTGACTGAATAAGTCAGTAAATTCTGCAATGCGATGCTCAATGTGAGAATCGCAAAGGTTTTATAGAACTTTTTGTCCCGAATCACAACAATCCTCCCCTTTTTTCCTATTGCTTTGCGCAAGTATTTAGAAAAAACGCGGTCCAGGTCAACCCGTATCTCATGCGATGTGCCCGCGTTCTTTCCTTTCTTTTCTTACAGTATATCCATTTATTTTTTTAAGACAATAAAAAAATCAACCAATTTATTTTGATTTTGTGCTATAATAAAAAAAAGGAGGAATGTGCTGTGGGAAAATGCAATGAACCCGGTGTCCTGTTGGAATCTGACCGTTTTTTCAACACCCCCAGTGCGGCCGCCAGCCAGTTATTTTATTATATCACTCGCTGTGGTCACTACTTCTGTACAACCGAATATAACTTTACCGATGATTCCGAGGTTGCCCGTCTGCCGAGCCATCGAAACTGCATGCTTTATTTTGTCTGTTCTGGTTCGCTGTTTGTCGAAAATGCGGGTGTAAGTGCCATTGTCATGCCCGGACAGGTTGCTTTGATTGATTGTACATTGCCACATCATTATTACGCACTTGAGGACACCGAAGCCCTCTGGATGCATCTGGAAGGCTGCAACACAAAAGACTTTTTTTCCTACATCCGCACAATGAATGGTGAACGGCTGGTATGTACGCCGCCATCGTCACACAACACCAAAACCGCTATGCTCCAACTCATCAATGCATTCCGCCTTCCAGGACGTATGAGTGAAGGAGAACAATCGCAGCGCATTCATCGTCTTCTGTGCGAACTGATTGTCGTACCGCATTCCATGCAGCAGGATGATGACAACGATGCGGTCTCACAAGTGATCGACTATATCACTCAGCATCTGTTTGAAGATCTGTCGGTCAGCGATGTAGCCGCTTCTGTCAACCTCAGCCCATCGCACTTATCACGCCTGTTTAAGATACGCACCGGCTTCTCCCCTCATGAATTTATCACGCTGCGCCGCATTGATGCCGCCAAGGAACTGCTGTTAACGACCAAGCTGTCGGTCAAACAGATCGCCTTTCGTGTCGGCTACCACAGCGAAGCGAATTTTATCACTTCTTTTTCGAGCAAAACCGGTCTGACCCCTGCGGTCTTCCGTAAAAATCCGATTTAATTTGGAGGGATTCTTTATGTCTGACTGCTGTGACATTGTCATTGCAGGCGCTGCCATCATCGATATTCCAGTTGTGCCTGCCGATCCGTCTGTCTTCACGCGGGTCTCTACGCCTGCCGGACGCATCATATTGACCTCTGGCGGCGACGCAATGAATGAAGCGCTGATATTATCCCGTCTCGGCAAGCGTGTACGTCTGGTTACCCGCATCGGGCGCGATGATGCAGGAGCCTATCTCAAGCGCGCCTGCGCATCTGCCGGCATTGACACGCGGCATTTTCACGAAATCGACGGTCTGGATACAGGGATCAATGTCGTGCTGGTTGATGACAGCGGCGAACGCCGCTTTTTTACCAACCCGCATGGCAGCCTGCGTGCGCTGGAAGCAGATGATATCCTACCGGATGCACTCGACGGGGCAAAAATTTTCTGTTTTGCCAGTATCTTTGTATTCCCACGCATTGGTCCCGCCGAATTGGAACAACTGTTCCACCGTGTACATAAACGTGGGCTTGTTGTCTGCGCAGATATGACCCTGCCCAAACACGGTGAAACCCTCGCCGATCTTGCGCCTGCCCTGCGCTATCTCGATTATTTGTTTGCCAATCTGGCAGAAGCACAGCAGATCACCGGTTTGACATCGCCCAGTGCCATCGCTGACGCACTGCTCAACACAGGGATATCACATGTCATCATCAAGCTCGGCGCAAAGGGCTGTTTGATTGCCGATCAAACCGGACAACAGTACATCCCCGCCTGTTCCGGCACAAACTGTATTGATACCACAGGTGCAGGCGACAATTTTGCCGCCGGTTTCCTTTCTGCCCTGCTCGACGGACGCCGTTTTGAAGACTGTGCCCGTTATGCCAACGCATGTGCATCTATTTCAGTGGAATCCGTCGGCGCGGTGACTGGTGTGACGGACGCTGCACAGGTACTGCATCGTTTCCATGCTGCCTATCCGGATCGCTGATCAAACTGAAATTTGACAGTTCCGTTTGGTTCTTTCCAATTTATCCGCAAATAAGTTGTGCAAAATGCCCTGGATCAGTTGCAGATTCGGGGCATTCATGCTATAATAGATCGCAATCAGTTACTTTTGGAGTCACTGCAGGAAATGCCGGTGTATTCCCCGAAATCCATCCCTCAGGAAGAGTGAGTCTATGAGTTTCTTTAGCCAGTTAAAAGACGAAGTAAACGACCGCAACATCGATAAGTCGAAAATTCATCCGGTATGCGATGAGCCGGATGACGCTGCCGCGCAGCCGGAACCCATCCAAGAACCGGAAATCGATCCAGACTATCCAGAACATCCGGACTACATCGCATTGAAGCCCAATTTTACTGAACGTCAGCTGTGGCGCATGCCTGCCATCCGCTTTTATATGGCAATCATCGGCTTCTGTATCGGCATGATTGCATTCGGCATCATCAACTGGGGCTTCGATCTGGGCATGACAACGGGCGCAGTTGGCTGGTATCAGCTCTTTGGCGCTGCCATTGGTTTTCTGTTCAGCCGTGAATATCTCGAACCGCGCTGGAAAATCCCTTTCTCACAGGGTACGCCGGAACAGAAAAAAGCTGCTGCTGAAGCCTATGTTGCAGAGATGAATTCACTGGATGCACACATTCATGAGTTGCGTAAAATGCGCGGTGTCGAAGATGACGAAGCGAATTCGTCTGATTCTTGATAAAAAAAGAAAAATTCCGCCATTGTTTGCACAATGGCGGAATTTTTTGTGGGTACGCTGCAATCGGGAGTCAGAGAGAATCGATCTGTTCTTCAATAACAACAAGGATAAGGAGAGAAGAGAGAATTATTTCAACATTCAGCGAACAGTTCTCCCGACGCTTATGTACCCTGCGGCCCCCACCGCATGTATCAAAAAATAGTAGAAAAGGAAGGTAATAGAAAGGATGGCGTGAAGGGTTTTATGTGTGTGTGTTGTTCCCTTCAACGATTTTTATTATAGTTATTTACGACAAAAAAGCAACAGAAGAATTGTTCAACATTACGAACCGAAAGACATTTGTAATTGTCAAGTGTGCATATCATGTCGAAAACGCTGTGCCAATCACTTCGGGTTGTTGTTACAATATACAAATATTTTTGTCAAAAATTCTACAAAAACTGAAAAATCACGTCATATACGCCTATTTTTATATCTGATTTTGTGCATTTTTGATTTTTGCACTTAAAAAATTTTCGTATGTGCGTTTGTTTTTCGCCGCGGGCATGAAAAAGAGGCTATCTAATTTAGAAAAACAGAAAGAATGTTACTATATATTGACAGACCGGACGGTACGGTGCATCGGGCAGAGGGTATTTGTGCGGCATTGCGGCAGCCGTAATCCGACTTGCATGTAAACACATAAAAATCACTCAGTAAAAAACTTCCTCCAACATCAAGCCATGGGGTGGCATGGTAATGCCTGCCTGCTGCCGTTCACGGCTATTCAAGATATCCGGCATGGATTGTGGCGCACGTTTGCCTTCACCGACTTCTACAAGCGTACCAACAAGAATACGTACCATATTATGCAAAAATCCTGTGCCCTGTACGAAAATCCAGAGTTCTTTCCCGTTCCGCTCAATATCCAATGCCGTAATGGTGCGCACAGTAGATTTCTTAAAGCGTTTATGAACGGAAGAAAATGCGCGGAAATCATGTGTCCCGATGAGATAAGCCGCGGCTTCACGCATCCTATCATCATCCAATCGCGTTTCCCACGCACACACATAACCACGTGTAAACACATCCGGTACATTGCCGTCACACAAACGGTAACAATAACACTTACCCTTTGCATTTAGCCGCGCATGGAACCGTTCCGGCATCTCTGCACACGCATGTATCGCAATGTCAGCCGGAAGATATTCATTCAAATATGCCATCAGTTCCCTTGCAGTCCGATCGGTATTCAACTTGACATTTGCAATTTGTGCCCGCGCATGTACCCCTGCATCCGTACGACCTGCGCCGTTAATCTCCACCGCATGTCCTATCATACGGCTCAAAATCTGTTCAATTTTCCCCTGTATGGTTTTATCTGTATTTCCCTGCCGTTGCCAGCCACTATATCTTCTACCGTCATATTGTATGGTCAATCGAAAATTTTTCATTTATATGCTCCTTTTTTGTTCTGCATGTCTCGATTGTATCATATCATAAAACGGACGTGCTGCCACTGGAAAATTGTTTTCACATCCGCACACCCTTTTTCTTTTGTAACCGTCTCAATGCCAATTTACAAAACCATAACAAAATTTTTGAATTTTTCTTGAAATTATCCTGCAAATACGGTATGATAAAAATATCTATTTCAATACATGATTGCAGACAGACAATGGCGTCCCGTTCCCGCTATTGGTATGTCTGCATTTTTTGTACACATATGAAGGGAGCTCTGGAAAACTATGGAAACATTTTCAAACATCGTCTCCGCTGTGGATATGTTTGTCTGGGGGCCAGTCATGCTGGTTCTCCTGGTTGGTACTGGTATCTTCCTGACGGTCCGAATCGGCTTTGCTACCTGGTTTAATTTGCCGTATGCATTAAAATCTGTACTGAGCAAAGAGGCGAGAACCCAAAGCCGTGGCACAGGTGATATTTCTCCATTCGCTGCATTGATGACGGCACTTGCCGCAACCATTGGTACCGGTAATATTGTCGGCGTTGCAACTGCTGTTGTCAGTGGCGGTCCAGGCGCTCTGGTTTGGATGGAGATTTCCGCGATCTTTGGTCTGACGAGCAAGTTCTCTGAATGCATGTTGGCAATCAAGTACCGCACGGTAAATGAGCAGGGTGAAATGCTCGGCGGTCCGATGACCACGATGAAACGTGGATTTAAGAACAAAACCATTGGTTCTGTGCTGGCTATGCTGTTCGCAATCTTCGCTGTCATCGCATCGTTTGGCATTGGCAACATGACACAGGCAAACTCGATTGCTTCCGCTCTCAGAAGTACGTTTGCCATTCCTACCTGGCTGACAGGCGCAGTCATTGCTGTTCTGGTTTTAATCATCTTGCTCGGCGGCATCACCCGTCTGTCCAAGGTTTCCTCTGTTGTTGTACCGGTTATGGCAGTTTTCTACTTAATTTTCGGCGTTATTGTCATTTTGGGCAACATCACACAGCTTCCATCCGCCATTGTTCTCATGTTCCAATGTGCCTTTACACCGGATGCCGTCACTGGCGGCGCACTCGGTACCATTGTTTCGGGTATGATGAATTCCATGCGGTATGGCGTTGCCCGCGGCGTATTCTCCAATGAAGCGGGCATGGGTTCGGCAGCAATTACCGCAGCGGCTGCTACCACAGATGACCCGGTGCGCCAGGGCTATATCAATATGACCGGTACGTTCTTTGACACCATCGTTATCTGTACCGTTACAGGTCTTTCTATTTGCAGCTCCGGCGTTCTGGGTATGATGGATCCGGCTACCGGTGAACTCCTCACCGGTTCTTCACTCACAATCATAGCCTTTGAAACGGTCCTGGGCACGTTCGGCGGATGGATGGTTACCATTGGCATCGTCCTGTTTGCTTTCACTACCATTCTCGGTTGGGAATATCACGGCGAAAAGGCGCTGGAATATATTGTAAAAAAACCGTCTATCTGTGTGGCTTACCGTGTCCTATTTGCACTCATTGCTTTTATGGGCGCAACCACTTCTCTCGATTTGGTTTGGGCTTTGTCCGACATTGCAAATGCATTGATGGCCATTCCAAACCTGATCTCCCTGCTCGCTCTATCGGGCGTCATCGCCAAGGAAGTCAAGCGCTTCCAGCCAATCATTGACGCCGAACGTGTTGCAAAAAAAGACGCACGGTCTCATGCTGCAAAGGCGAACTAAATCTCTATTTTTAACAACCAATTTTCCCCTTCCCTGTATTCGATATGGGGAAGGGTTTTCTTGTTCCATCGGATATGCTACAATAAAAGAAAACATATAGGAGTTCTTTTTCTATGATCCGTTTACTTGCAAGTGATATTGACGGCACACTCATGCGCGATGGAGAGTACAGCATCCCGCCCGCACTGTTTCCGCTCATTCGGGAGCTGCGTGCACGGGGCATATATTTTGCGGCATGCAGTGGCAGACAGTACAGCAACATCCGCCATTTATTCGCACCGGTTGCCGATGACATTGGTTATATCTGTGAAAATGGCAGCCTTGTAATCTGGCAAGATGAAATCCTCTCAAAAGAAACGATTGACCGCGCCATTGGTCAAACATTGCTGCGAAAAATTCTCGCACAGCCGGACAGTGAAGCGCTGCTCTCCGGCGTACATACCTGTTATGTCCAGCCCAAAGATCCAACATATGTCACACCCTTATGTCAAGCCCACGACAAAAAAAATATTCATTTTTTCTTGTCCCCATGATCCAGCTTTCTTGATAGGGATTTTGCCGCCTCCCGTTTCTGTTCGGCGGCAAAAAAAGCATGAAGTCGTTCCTTTTATTCCGGCAGCATACAGCCAAAAGTTGTGCTGCCTTTTCTGTAATAAAACGCAATCCGCATAATCAATCCCTTTCCCTCATTTGTGAGCTGCCAAACTGTCCCTTATCTTAAATTCAACATCCACCCGTTTATCAGGATAAACATAAATCTTATCAATCAGAAGATCAACTAATTCCGACGTCAGCCCATCGCTTTCCGTCAGCATCCGGGAAATATCCATCTGCTGGCGCTGGTGCTGCCGTTCTTCC
>CALWUF010000032.1 GCA_944384655.1 uncultured Butyricicoccus sp.
ATCACGGCAAAATGTGAACAAAATGTAAACAAAGGCGAAAAAGTTCGTAATTTTCTTGACTTTATGCATTTTATGCGCTACAATCCACATAAATTAGAGCATGTTACCAGTTTGTAATCTGTTTGCATTTTAACTGTAATATTTGACCGCTGTTTTACGGTATTTATTCCGACATGGCGGCGCCGTACACGTGCAGGTTTTCGTGTACGGTTCAGGCGAAAGGAGTTTTATGAACCTGTTTACATCGATGAAGATTTTTCATCATGAGTTTGCAAAAGTACATTTGAAACGTCGTGCGATTCCATTGGCTGCGCTCGTCGTGACGACAAGTATGACAGTCCCGGTTTTGGCAGCAGGCGTTGAAGTTTATGAAATTACAGACGGCACAACAACGGAACGCGTCAGCCTGTATCAGGAGGATGCAGAGAGTGCACTGGCACATTCATCGTTCGGTGATGGAGACTATGCAATTGTATCGGTCTATGGAAATGGCAACGATGTGTTCAGCGTAACTGTCAAGGAAAAGTATGATGTCACCATTGCGGTGGATGGAAAGACAGTTTCCTGCCATACTGGCGATGCACAGGTATCCTCTATTCTGCGTCAGGCTGGCGTTGAGCTGAGCGAGGATGATCTGGTCAGCCCGTCACTGGATACCAGGATTACGGAACCGACACAGATTACCGTCACCCGTGTCACAAAGAAGCAGAAGACAGAGACACAGGCAGTTCCATTTACCACTGAGACCCGCTCGACCAGTGAACTGTATACCGGAGAGAGCCGTGTAGCACAGCAGGGTGTCAATGGCGTAAAAGAAATTACGTTGGAGTATACCTATCATGACGGCGTACAGGTTTCCTGCGTACAGGTCGGTGAGAATGTTGTTACGGAGCCGGTCAACAAAATTGTCGAAAATGGTACCAAACAGCCAACCGTTGCCACTTCGGGCGGCACAGTCGCGTATTCCCGGGTTTTGACGGTGGAAGCGACAGCATACAGCGGCGGCGGTCTGACTGCCAGCGGCACGAACGCACGTGTCGGTGCCATTGCCGTTGACCCGAGCGTTATCCCCTTGGGTTCAAAGTTGTATATCACCTCGGCGGATGGTAAGTCATGGATTTATGGTTATGCCGTCGCAGAGGACACTGGCGGTGCCATCAAGGGCAATCGCATTGATCTTTACTTCAACTCAGAATCGCAGTGCAACAGCTTCGGGCGCCAGATGGCAAAAGTTTACGTCCTGAAGTAAATAACAAGTCAATTTTCCCGATCCGGCAGTGTGATGCACTGCCGGATTTTTGATTTGTGATGAATTTCCTTTGAAATCTGACTGTCCTGGCATGAACGGGAATAAGATCATTGCAAATCACAAAAAAAGAAGGTATAATGCTAAATGATCACAAATTTTCTGTGAAAGAGAATGATTTAACTATAAAAATAATGGAAACAAAGATAGATGGAATGGTTGGAGGATCTGAATGGATCTTTGTAATATAGATGATATCCGTACAGTGCTCAGCAGACATGGGTTTCGCTTTTCCAAGTCGTTGGGGCAAAACTTCCTGACGGCGGCATGGGTACCCGCACGAATTGCAGATAGCTGCGGTGTGGACCAAAACAGTTGTGCGTTGGAAATTGGACCGGGTATGGGATGCCTGACGGAACAGTTGTCGCAGCGTGCGCATAAGGTCTGTGCGATTGAATTGGACCGTGCGCTGTTTCCTGTGTTGGGAGAGACACTTGCACATTGTGACAATATAGAAATTGTACAGGGCGATGTGCTCAAATGTGATTTAGCGGCGCTCTGCCGGGAAAAATTTGGTGATGCGCCGGTGTATGCCTGTGCCAATCTGCCGTATTATATCACAACCCCGGCAATTTCCGCACTTTTGGCATCAAAATCGTTTCAAGCGATCACTGTTATGGTACAAAAAGAAGTTGCGGAACGGATTTGTGCGCCGGCAGGTACAGCGGCGTACAGTGCATTTTCGATTTATATTGATTATTATGCAGATGCAGAAATCCTGTTTGATGTGCCGCGCGATTGTTTTGTGCCTCAGCCAAAGGTAGATTCCGCTGTTGTGCGTTTGATACCACGCAATACGCCGCCGGTATCTGTATGTGACGAAACACTCTTTTTCTCATTGGTCAAGGCAGCATTTGGACAGCGCCGTAAAACACTTGCCAATGCGCTTTGTGCTGTGCTTGGCAGTGAACTGGGGAAAGAGGGCATTGTACAGCTCATTACAGACTGTGGTTTTGATGCCCGCATCCGCGGGGAAAAACTCAGTATAGCGGATTTTTCCGCTCTGACTGCACTGGCACAGGAGCGTTTGAACAAATAAAAAATAAATAATCTCATTTTGATACAGAACAGGTCGTATCGATAAATACGCTAAGAGAGAAGTCGGGTGAGAATCCCGCACAGTCCCGCTGCCGTATTGTGTGAGGATATCGGCATGATGTCACTGGGGAAAATCCATTCCCTGGGAAGGCGCCGATATCTGATGATCCTAAGCCGGAAGACCTACCTGTTTTGTCTATAGAATACAGCTCTCTACGGAGGATAGAGGAGGTATGATGATGAGAAAATGTTTCGTTTTCCATTTCCTGGATGATTCCTGATGATTGATATGTACAGACGGAAAATCAACAGAAATGAGGAAATCTAAATGAAGCGAAATGAGAAAATTTTTGTCCTGACCTGTATGGCAGCCGGATTGCTCGGTGTACATGCGTCTGCCATGCATATCATGGAAGGCTATTTGCCAAAGGGGTGGGCGGCATTTTGGATTGTTGTCTGTCTGCCATTTGTTGCGATTGGTTTTCGTCGCATTTCAAAGTATGTGCAGCAAAATCCAAAAAACTTGACGCTTTTGGCACTATGCGGTGCGTTTGCGTTTGTTTTGTCCGCATTGAAAATTCCGTCCGTGACCGGTTCGTGTTCACATCCGACGGGCGTTGGACTCGGTGCGATTTTGTTTGGACCCACGACCACTGCGGTTTTGGGTCTGATTGTGCTGCTCTTTCAGGCGCTGCTTCTGGCGCATGGCGGCCTGACGACGCTGGGCGCAAATGTATTTTCAATGGCGATTGTCGGTCCAATTTGTTCGTGGATTGTGTATCATGGGCTGAAGAAGATCGGCTGCCCAAAGGCCGGCGCTGTTTTTTGCGCTGCATTTGCAGGGGATCTGCTGACCTATATCACAACGTCAATTGAACTGGGCTTGGCATATCCAGGCGCATCGCTTGCAGGGGCAATCCTGAAATTTATGGGTATTTTTGCTGTGACGCAGGTGCCTCTGGCCATTGCAGAAGGTTTGTTGACCGTGGTTGTATTCAACGTGCTGGAAAAGTACAGCAATCGGGAACTGACGCAATTGGATGTACTGTGAGGGGTCAACATGAAAAAGATAATCTGGAAAAAGAATGTAATTTTATTGCTGCTTGTTGTAGCCATTGCAGTTATTCCCCTGATTTTCATTCCGGGCGAGTATGGCGGCAGTGACGATCAGGCAACCGATGTCATTGCAGAACAGGCGCCGGAATATGAACCATGGTTTGCTTCGTTGTATGAACCGCCGTCCGGTGAAGTAGAATCTTTGTTGTTCTGCGTACAGACTGCGATTGGGGCAGGTATTGCAGGGTTTATTCTTGGGCGATTGACGGCGAAAAAACAGTCGGATACAGAGGAGCCAAACGACAAATGATAGGAACTGATCGGTATGGGTATGCATCGCGGCTGGCGCATGTGACGCCGCAGTCCAAATTATTGACGATGGCAGTCACTTCCATACTGTGCCTGAGCCTGGAATCTATTTCGGTCAGTGTTGTGACCATTTTGATGATGGGTGCGGCGACGGTATGTATGGGCGGTGCACGCCTGTGCGATTTCATCCGCATGATGCGCATACCGGCAGGATTTATGGTACTGGCGACACTCACAATTTTTATCGGGCGGTATGCGCCGGAAACAGACATTCTTGCAGGGATACAGTTCGGACAATTTGTATACGGTGTGACAACGGGATCTGCCTTGCAGGGTATTTCTATTTGTTTGCGTGCATTGGGCGTCGTTGCAAGTGTATATTTTCTTGCGATGAATACCCCGATGACAGATATTACAGGTGCATTGCGCCGGCTGCATGTACCGGCACTGTTGGTCGAATTGATGGAACTCATGTATCGCTTTATTTTTGTGCTGTATGAGACCATGCACCGCATCCGCACGGCGCAGGCATCGCGGCTCGGATATGACGGATTGATCCATGCGTATCATTCCACAGGAACATTGGTGGCGATGTTGTTTGTACGCGCATGGCAGAAATCCGAACGCATTTATGCGGCGTTGGAGTCCCGCGGTGGCGGACAATCGGTCTGTACGCTGGCAGAGGAATATGAAAGCGGACATGCTGTATATTTGCTGTGTATGGCGGTGTCAGCGCTCCAGATTGCTGTATTCTGTATGGAAAGGGGGCTGACAGCATGACACAGCCAATCCTGGAAACACGTCATTTGTACTATCGATATGAGCACAGGGAAGGATGGGCGTTGGATGATGTCTGTTTTTGTGCGTCGAAGGGAAAAATTACCGGTGTCATCGGACCCAATGGAGCGGGAAAATCCACATTGTTTCTCCATTTGAACGGCGTATTGACACCGGCAAAAGGTGACGTGATGTTGGATGGAAAACCCGTTTGTTATACGCGGACAGGTTTGCGCGAGATTCGCCGGCGTGTCGGGATTGTTTTTCAGGATCCGGACGATCAATTATTTTCTGCCGATGTATACCGTGACATTTCATTCGGCGCAGTCAATCTCGGACTGCCGCAGGATGAAATCCGGCGGCGTGTGGAGGATGCCATGCGCCGTACCGGTATTTATGAGTTGCGCCACCGCCCGACACATGCATTGAGCTATGGACAGAAAAAGCGTGTGGCAATTGCAGGTGTGCTTGTCATGCGACCGGATGTGATTGTACTGGATGAACCGACGGCGGGATTGGATCCGAGAGGCGTATCTGATATCATGAAGCTATTGTGTGATATGCGCGATCAGATGGGGATCACGATGATTGTGGCAACGCATGACATGGACATTGTGCCATTATATTGTGATTATGCGTATCTGCTCAAGGAGGGGACGTTGTTGATGCACGGCACACCCGATGAAATTTTTACCCATCCAAACATTTTGCGTGAAAACAATCTGCGTCTGCCACGCATTGCACATTTGATGGAAATTCTATCTGACCGCGACGGTATTCCAGTGGATCGCTCAGCGGCAACCATTGGACGTGCACGTCGGGAGATCCTGCGTCTGTTGGAGGAAAAATAATATGAACCGGTATGTGGTAAAAAACCAGAAAAAACTGGCGTTGGGTTACACAACCGGAAGTTGTGCAGCAGCAGCTTCGAAAGCTGCTGCTGCTACCTTGTTGACTGGTCAGCCGGTGCGCCAGGTGCGGCTCATGACGCCGAAAGGCATTGAGCTGTTGCTGGATATTGAGGATTTGACATGGACATCAGATGGCGTGTGTTGTGCGGTGCGCAAGGATGCGGGAGATGATCCGGATATTACCCATGGTATGCTGATATATGCAAAGGTACGCACCATTTCACAGGGGATTTGCATGGATGGCGGTGAGGGTATCGGACGTGTGACACGTCCCGGATTGGCACAGCCTGTCGGGACGGCAGCGATCAATCCCGGTCCGCGCCGGCAGATTGTACAGGCATTGGAAGAAGTTGCGGCGGCATGTGGCTATACCGGTGGATTTTCCGTTGAGATATCCATCCCGCGCGGTGAAGAATTGGCGGCACACACATTTAATCCCCATTTGGGCATTGTCGGTGGTCTTTCCATACTTGGTACCAGTGGCATCGTCGAGCCTATGAGTGAACAGGCGTTGATTGACACCATTCATTTGGATATCGATACGCGATATGCCGCAGGTGAGCGCATATTGCTGTTATGTCCAGGCAATTATGGTGAGGAGTTTGCGCGCGATCGATTGGGATTGGATATTGCGCGTGGTGTAAAGTGCTCCAATTTTATTGGCGAAGCGTTGGATTATGCTGTATATCGCGGCTTTTCGGGTGTGCTGTTGGTCGGACATGCAGGTAAGCTCATCAAGCTGGCGGCGGGGATTTTTCAAACGCATTCGGCATATGCCGATGCAAGACAGGAAATTTTTGCATCCCATGCGGCGCTGTGCGGTGCATCGTCAGATATGGTATGCGCATTGATGGACGCTGTCACGGTAGATGCCTGTTTGGAGATTTTACGGCAAGCACGAATGGACCGGCAGGTGTTGGATTCTATTTCACATAAAATTTTGGCTCATTTGACGCGGCGCACATCGGTGAGATCCGGCAGGTCGTTCGCGGTAGAATATGTTATTTTTACCAATACATACGGCGTACTGATGCAGACAGACGGTGCAGTTTCCTGTGTCCAAATGCGCCGGGAACAGGAGAACAGACAATGAAACAGGGTGTATTATATGGCGTAGGTGTTGGACCGGGAGATCCGGAGCTGATGACGGTCAAGGCAGTGCGCATCATTCGGGAAGCGGATGTCATCGCTGTTCCGGATGGTCAAACGGCACAGACGATTGCAAAGGAGTATCTGGACGGAAAAGAACTGTTGATATGTTCCATGCCAATGCTGCGTGACAAAGTCTTGCTTGACCAAAAGTATGATGAGGCGGCAGCGCGTATTTGCCGCTTGCTTGCACAGGGGAAGATGGTTGCATTTCTGACGCTGGGAGACCCCTCTGTATATTCAACGTATATATATATCCACCGGCGAGTGCGGGCATGTGGGTATGATGCACAGCTCATTCCCGGTGTGCCGTCATTCTGTGCAGTTGCGGCGCGGTTGGGTGACCCGCTGTGTGAAGGCGCAGAGCCGTTGATGATTGTCCCAGCTTCTTATAAAAATGCCGATGACTGCCTGGATTTTCCCGGCAATAAAGTATTCATGAAAGCAGGCAGATCCATTGGGGCTTTGCGGGATAAACTGCGTGCACGCGGCGACCGTGCACAGATGGTGGAAAACTGTGGGATGCACAACGAACGGGTATTCCGTTCGCTGGATGAAATTGATCCGCAAGCGGGATATTTTTCTGTGGTATTGGTGAAATCTGGAAAGGATAAACAACAATGATTCATTTTGTGGGAGCAGGTCCAGGGGCGGAAGATTTGATCACTGTGCGTGGCGAACGGCTGCTCAAACAGGCAGACGTGGTGATATATGCCGGTTCGCTGGTCAATCCGGTGCATCTGGCGCGAACAAAATCGGATTGCGACGTGTATGACAGCGCATCGATGACGCTGGAACAAGTCATGGAAGTCATGATTCCCGCAGCGCAGGCGGGGAAAACGGTTGTTCGCCTGCATACAGGTGATCCATCGATTTATGGCGCCATTCGAGAGCAAATGGATTGGTTGGATGCACAGGGCGTGGAATATGACGTGTGTCCGGGTGTGTCATCATTCTGCGGCGCGGCGGCTGCGCTGCGTGCAGAATATACCCTGCCGGATGTAAGTCAAACGGTCATTCTCAGCCGTATGGCGGGACGTACACCGGTGCCGGAACGGGAGTCGATCCGTTCGCTTGCAGCGCATGGCAGTACGATGATATTGTTTTTATCTGCCGGCATGCTTGAAAAACTGACGGAGGAACTGATTGCAGGCGGATATGCGCCGGGGACGCCGGCGGCGATTGTATATAAAGCAACATGGCCGGATGAAACAGTGATCCGCACCACCGTTGCCGGTTTGGCGGAGGCAGCGAAGCAAAACGGCATTACGAAAACCGCACTGATTGCTGTCGGGGGTTTTCTGGGTGATACCTATGAGCGTTCAAAGCTGTATGACCCGACATTTACGCACGGATGCCGGGAGGCAACTCTGTGAATATCAGCATCATTTCATTTACCGATCGAGGACGTATGCTTGGTACGCAGATCGCTGCCAATCTGGAAGACCGTGTCACACAGTACGCAAAGGCGGAGGGGTTTGCGTCATATGAATCGGTGCGCACGTTTGCCCAACGTGCGATGACGCAAGATGATGCGATCATTTTTGTCGGAGCGGTCGGTATCGCGGTGCGTGCAATTGCACCGTTTGTGCGCAGAAAAGATATCGATCCGGCCGTGCTTGTCGTCGATGAAAATAGCCGGTTTGTGATTCCGATTTTGTCGGGACATATCGGCGGTGCAAACCGACTGGCGGAGAGATTGGCAAAGATGCTGCATGCCATTCCAGTTGTTACGACGGCAACCGATGGACGCGGTGTGTTTGCTGTGGACAGTTGGGCAGTTCAGCATGGCTGTGCCGTTGTCAATATCGATTGTATCAAATATATTTCCGGGGCATTGCTGCGCGGTGAGAGGATCGGATTGCGCAGTGATTTTCCGGTTTGCGGGGCGTTGCCGCAGGGTATGACAACGAAAGGTCAGCCGGAAAACGGCATATTGATTTCTATTTATAAACAAACGAAGCGCCAATTTGTACATACCGTTCACATTGTACCGCGCATTGTTCATATCGGTGTAGGCTGTCGGCGTGGAGTATTGCCGGATACCATGATCTGCTGGGCACAAGATCGATTGAAACAGTTGGATATTTTACCGTGTGCCGTGGCGTCGGTGTCATCCGTTGATCTGAAAGCGGAGGAACCTGCGGTGCTGGCACTTGCCCGTACATGGAATGTACCCGCACAGTTTTATACGGCAAGAGAATTGGATGATGTGCCAGGAACGTTTCCATCGTCAATCTTTGTCAGACAGACAACGGGAACAGACAATATCTGTCAGCGTGCGGCGGCATATGCTTCCAATCATGGCCGTTGCCTGTTGGAAAAAACGGTTGGGGATGGCATGACAATCTCTGTGTATTGTGAGGACTGGAGGACGGAATTTTGAGTATTTGTATGGCGGGTATCGATTGGAAAACCGCCTCTATGGACAAACGGGAAGCGTTTTCGTTCACAAGCGGTCAGGTCGCCCGGCTGTGCCGTATGATCCGGCAAATGGACGGCATACAAGGCTGCGTATTGCTGTCAACGTGCAATCGGACAGAATTGTATTTGAGTGGAGCAGATACGTTGTCTCCGGTATACAATCTATGTCGTGCAGCGCAAGTGCAGGATGTGGAAGCTTTGTTCACTGTGCGGCATGGAGACGATGCGGCACGTCATTTGATGCGTGTCGCATGTGGATTGTGTTCACAGATTTTAGGAGAAGACCAAATTGTATCACAGGTCAAACGCGCATATCAGATTGCCCATGAGATCGGTTGTGCGGATGCGGAACTGAGTCAATTGTTTCGTCTTGCCGCGACAGCGGGAAAGCGCAGCCGTACACAGGTGCGTTTGTCTGCTGCACCGTTGTCAGTTGCAGGACAAGCGGTTGCACGTATGGAACAGATCAGCGAGTTGCGCGGCAAACGTGCACTTGTCATTGGCAACGGAGAGATGGGACGGCTGGCGTCCAGCCTGCTCGTTGCGCGCGGCTGCGATGTAACGGTGACGCTGCGCTCCTATCGCCATGGACATACGATTGTCCCGCCGGGGTGTCATACGATTGCATATGGCGATCGCATGCAGTGTGCAGCTGCGTGTGATATTTTGCTCAGTGCAACCACCAGTCCCCATTATACGGTCTCACGTGCAGACCTGGAGCAGCTTGCGCATGTCCCGTCGATCATTTGTGATTTATCCATGCCGCGCGATATCGAACCCGTCGTGCGGGAAATGGAGCGGGTGAAAGTATTTTTGGATATGGACAGTATGGGTGGGCGCGATGGACATATCAATGACAATGACCGCGCACAGGTGGAACGGATCATAGAGGAAGAGATGGCGGAATTTGTACGTTGGCGGGCATATCGTGAAGCATTGCCGCTGATTGAAGAGTTATGTGGGCTGGCAGCTGAGCGCGTCGCCACAGGATATGATTTTGCCGTGTTGTCGGACGGGGAAGACGGCAAAACCACAGAAAAAATGGAGAGCGCCGCCAGATTGGCGGCGCAGAAAACGGCACGATTGCTGCTCAGTGGTTTGCAGGGAGAACTGGGTGACGGCGCATTGGAAGCATGTCGCGATGCAATTCTGCGCAAAGCGCCGCAGCTGCGGGATGGGAGGATCGGATGAAACTGTATGTCGTTGGTATTGGACCGGGCGGTGCGGATCAGATGACGCCGCGTGCGTGCGCTGCCATACAAGCGAGTGACGTCATTGTGGGGTATACCACATATATTGATCTGATACGTGCGCTGGTAGAAGATAAAGAAATTTTACAGACGCCCATGAAGCAGGAAATTGACCGCTGTATGCGTGCGCGTGATGCGGCATTGACTGGGAAGACGGTTGCCATGATCTGTTCCGGAGATGCCGGTGTGTATGGCATGGCGGGATTGATGCATGAGGTCTGTTCGGATGACCCGGATATTGAGATTGAGGTCATTCCTGGCGTTACAGCGGCATGTGCCGGTGCGGCAGTACTCGGCGCCCCGCTGATGCATGACTTTGCAGTCATCAGCCTGAGTGATTTGCTCACACCGTGGGAAAAAATTGAAAAACGGCTTGATCTGGCGTCGCAGGCGGATTTCTGTATCTGTCTGTACAATCCATCCAGCAAAAAACGTGCGGATTATTTACAAAAAGCATGTGATATCATGTTGAAGAGCAAATCTCCGGACACACCGTGCGGTTATGTGAAGAACATTGGACGTATGGGTGAATACGGTACAGTCTGCACGCTGGAGCAATTGCGTGAAGCAACCGTAGATATGTTTACGACTGTGTTTGTCGGCAATAGCCAGACACAAGTGATTGGCGGCAAGCTGGTCACACCGCGTGGATATCAGACCAAATGAAACAGGTTATTTTTTCCGGGACAAGTGAGGGGCGCAGGCTGTGTGAACAATTGTCCCGTGCCGGACAGGAAGCCGTGGTCTGTGTTGCCACAGAGTATGGAAGGCAAGTCATGCCACAATTGCCGGGCATTCGCGTACACACCGGTCGTATGGACGCCGCGCAGATGACAGAATTTTTGCGGGATGCGCAAATCGTCGTTGATGCGACACACCCGTATGCTGTGCAGGTCAGCCAAAACATCCGACAGGCATGCAAACAGGCAGGCTGCCGATATCTCCGCCTGCTGCGCCCCAAAACACAGGTTGAAGGCGCGGTACATGTATCGGATGCACAGGCGGCAGCGGCATATCTCGCGCATACCCAGGGTACGGCATTGCTGACCGTTGGCAGCAAGGAGCTGCATTGGTTTACCGCCGTGCCAGAGTATGCAAAACGATTGTGGGTGCGAGCACTGCCTGCCGAAGCGTCCATACGTATTTGCAAACAGCTTGGATTTCCAGAGGCACATCTCATTTTCATGCAGGGACCATTTTCTGAAGAGATGAACTGTGCATTGATTCATATGAGCGGAGCCAAATGGCTGGTGACCAAGGACACAGGGGATGCAGGCGGGCTGCCGGAAAAACTGGCGGCGGCAAGACAATGCGGCTGTCAGGTGATTTTGATTGACCGTCCGCAGGAGGATGGGCTGACGCCAGAACAGGTGCAGCGGATTTTGCTGCCTGAGAAACCGATGCGATTCCCCCTGTTTGTCGATTTGACTGGACGAAAATGTCTGGTTGTCGGGTGCGGAAAAATCGGTGCGCATCGGGCTGAGATATTGCTGCGCTATGGTGCGGAGGTCATGGTTGTTGCACCGGAAGGTGAAGCGCCTGTAGGCTCGGTACATCACAGGCGTATGTTTGAGCCGGATGATCTGGATGGCGTATTTTTGGTGACTGCCGCAACGAACTGCCGCCAAATCAACCATGAGATTTATCTGTTGTGTGTACAGCGCGATATATTTGTCAGCACTGCGGACAAGCGGGAGGAATGTACGTTTTTCTTCCCGGCAGTACGCACCGGCGCCAATTTGTCAGTCGGATTGGTATCTGATGGCAGTGACCACAAAAAAACAGCGCGGGTTGCCCGCGCCATTGAACAGCTCTTAAAGGAGGAATTGCATGGACCGAGTGATCCGGGTGGGAAGCCGTGAATCCAGATTGGCAGTGATTCAGAGTGAGATCGTGATGGACGCCATCCGAGAAGCGGATCCCACTGTCACGACAGAATTGGTGACGATGAAGACCACCGGCGATAAAATTCTTGACCGGACGTTGGATCAGATCGGCGGCAAGGGATTGTTTGTCAGGGAATTGGATCGCGCACTGCTCGCAGGTGAAGTCGATCTGACTGTGCATTCCATGAAGGATTTGCCTGCGGAATTGGATGCCAACTTGCCGATTGTCGCAGTATCGCGCCGTGAAGCCCCGTATGACGTACTGGTACTGCCGGAAGGCTGTGAAGTGTGGGATCAATCCAAACCAGTTGGGTGTGCATCTGCACGGCGTAGCATTCAACTCAAGGCGTTGTATCCAGAGCTGGATATCCGTCCGATACGCGGTAACATACAGACGCGGCTGCGCAAATTGGACAGCGGGGAATACGGTGCCCTGGTGCTGGCACAGGCAGGGCTGCACCGCCTTGGTTTGGACAGCCGTATTCATCGTGTTTTTTCGCCCGAAGAATTGATTCCCTCTGCCTGTCAAGGCATTTTGGCTGTGCAGGCACGGGAAGGGTTTGATCCATCCTGTCTGCGTACCTTTCATGACCAGGATGCGTTTGTCTGTGCGATGGCAGAACGTGCATTTATCCGTGCGTTGGATGGCGGCTGTTCGTCGCCCGTGGCAGCGTTTGCCCGCCTGGTTGATGTGCATACGATGAAGTTGACGGGAATGTATGTTTCGACAGATCGCAGGCACATGCGTGTTGAGACGATACACTGTTCACCCACAGACGGCACAGCGCGTGCCACAGAGCTGGCAAAGCGAATGAAACGGGAGGGATGAGTATGGGACATGTCACACTGGTAGGAGCAGGACCCGGAGATCCAGGATTGCTCACGGTGAAAGGCCGTCAGGCCATTGAGGAAGCCGATGTGATTGTATATGACCGGTTGGTCGGACCGGAAATTCTGGCGCTCATGCCCAATCATGCGGAACAAATTGATGTGGGTAAACGCAGTTCCCATCATCCTGTGCCCCAGTCGCGCATCAATAGGATCCTGTTGGAAAAGGCACGTGAAGGGAAAAAAGTGGTGCGGCTCAAAGGCGGCGACTGTTTTCTGTTTGGACGCGGCGGGGAAGAGCTGGAATTGCTGGCGGAACATGGGGTGGAATTTGACGTGATTCCGGGCGTGACCAGCGCGTTGGCAGCGCCTGCCTATGCCGGTATTCCAGTGACACACAGAGACTATACTTCGTCGGTACACATCATCACAGGGCATGCCAAAGAAAATGGGGAATTGCGCATTGATTTTGATGCATTGGTGCGTCACGGCGGCACACTGGTTTTTTTGATGAGTGTGGCAAGTACACCGGCAATCCTGGATGGATTGATGCAGGCGGGTATGCGGGCGGATATGCCTGCGGCGATGGTAGAGCGCGGCACATTGCCGCGTCAGCGCAAGTTGATCGCCACAGTCGGCACACTTGCACAGCGGATGAAAGAAGAGAGAATTTCCAGTCCGGCTATTTTGATTGTCGGCACAGTTTGTGCGCTGTCCGATCGATTTGACTGGTATGATGTGCTGCCGCTGCACGGCGTGACTGTCGTGGTCACGCGCCCCAGACAGCGCGCCGGTACGCTGACGGATCGTCTGCGCAGATTGGGTGCAGATGTCATTTCCTATCCATGCATTGAGACACAGGATATTTGGCCGAATATGCCGGTTGTAGAGGCGCTTGCATCACTGGAACAGTACAGTTGGCTGGTACTGACCAGTCCGGCGGGCGTGGATACGCTCGCGCGGCTGTTGGATGCCGCAGAGATGGATGCGCGCAATCTGGCGCATTTGAAAATTGCGGTCATTGGAATGGGCACAGCGAACAAATTGCGCGAACGCGGTTTGCGGGCAGATTATATTCCGGACGTATATGATTCAGTGCATCTGGCAGAAGGACTGATCCGGCTGGTACGTGAGGAAGAACGTATCCTGCTGCTGCGTGCGGAAATCGGGACACCGGAATTGCCTGCTTTGCTTACACAGGCATGTGTGTCATTTGATGATGTTGCCATTTACCGCACCGTTTACCGCAATGAACGCAGTGAAGAGCTGGCTGATTTACTGGCACAGGGAATGATCGATTGTGTGACATTTACCAGTGCATCAACGGTATACGGGTTTGTCAAAAGCCTGCCTGAGGATACGGATTTGACAAAATGTATCGCACTGTGCATCGGTCAAACTACACAAAAAGCCGCGCAGCAGGCGGGCATGAAGACAATTACCGCCGCACATGCGACCATTGATGCGATGATAGAGAGGTTGCAGGCGTACTGCGCCGCAGAGGATAGATGAAACAGGAGGAGACAGATGGATACTTCGGAAAAATTGTTTGCAGAAGCCTGTGAGGTCATGCCGGGCGGCGTCAACAGTCCCGTTCGCGCATATCGCGCGGTCGGCATGACGCCGCGGTTTATCCGCAGTGCAAGGGGCGCTTTTATCACAGATGTGGACGGGATGGAATATCTCGATTATGTAGGTTCATGGGGACCGATGATTCTCGGACACAGTCATCCGGATGTGTTGCAAGCCGTTGCAGATACGATGAAAGATGGTCTGAGCTTTGGCGCACCCACCGGACGGGAAACGGAATTGGCAAAACTGGTGTGTACCATGGTGCCGGATATTGAGATGGTGCGTATGGTCAACTCCGGAACAGAAGCGGTAATGAGTGCGGTCCGCCTGGCGCGCGGTGCGACTGGACGGGATAAAATCATTAAATTTGAAGGTTGTTATCACGGTCATTCCGATTCTATGTTGGTGAAAGCAGGTTCCGGTGCACTGACCGCAGGACGACCGGATTCCGCCGGCGTGCCGGCAGCAATTGCGTCCGGTACGCTCACAGCACAGTACAACAATTTGGACAGTGTGGAAACACTGCTGCGTGCAAACGACGGTGAAGTGGCAGCCGTGATTGTTGAACCGGTTGCGGCGAATATGGGGGTTGTCCCGCCTGCACCGGGTTTTCTGGAAGGGCTGCGCAGCCTGTGCGACCAATATGGGGCACTGTTGATTTTCGACGAAGTGATTACTGGGTTCCGTCTGGCGCGCGGAGGTGCGCAGGAATATTTCGGTGTACATGCGGATCTTGTGACATTTGGCAAAATCATTGGCGGCGGCATGCCCGTCGGTGCGTTTGCCGGTTCAAAAAAGCTGATGCAGCAGGTCGCGCCGACCGGTCCGGTCTATCAGGCGGGAACGCTGTCGGGCAATCCGGTTGCGATGGCGGCGGGGTTGACACAACTCACGATTTTGAATGAGCATCCCGAAATCTATATGCAGATTGAAAACAGTGCCATCTGGCTGGCGGCTCAGCTTCGCGCATTGGAGGAACAGTATCACACAGGATGTACGGTCAATCAGATCGGTTCTCTGCTCAGTGTCTTTTTTACAGATCGTCCGGTCATTGATTTTGCAGGCGCAAAGTCGAGTGATACCGAGCGCTATGCAGCGTATTTCCGCGCCATGCTCCAGCAGGGTATTTATCTCGCTCCGGCACAGTTTGAAGCGATGTTTATCAGTGCGGCGCACACAAAAGACGATCTGATGCATACCGTTCTGGCGGCGTCGCGCGTGATGCAGGACCTGTAAAGATCAATCATGGAAATGATATTGATTGGCGCGGGTATGGGCTGCGAAGAACTGCTGACGGCGCAGGCGCGGGAGGCGATGGAACAAGCGGATGTTGTACTTGCAACGCCGCGCCTTGCGCAAAGACTGGCGGCTGTCCGTCGTGATATTGAGTCGATACCGCTGTCACAATTGGCGGAACGCGCGTGCAAAAGGGAAGGCAAAGTTGCCATCCTGCTCAGCGGCGATACCGGTTTTTTCAGCGCGGCGAAATCGCTGTATCAAAAGCTGTCCGGATATGGGACGATTCGTGTCCTGCCCGGTATGAGCAGCATGCAGGTATTTTGTGCGAAGCTGGGCGCTTCCTATGACGATGCGGTTGTGCTCAGTATGCATGGCAGAGAAGATGGATTTCTCGGTGCGGTCAGTTATCACCGCAAAGTGTTCGCGTTGACGGGCGGGCCGTTTCGTGCGCATGCGCTGTGCGCGGCATTGGAACAAGCCGGATTGCTTCATGTGCGTGTGCACGTAGGGGAAAACCTCGGCGCAGCAGAAGAGCGTATCATTTCCGGTTCGCCGGATATGCTTTCCCGCCTGACATTTGAAGATTTGAGTGTTATGCTGATCGAAAATGATCATCCGGCAGATGCGTTTCATCCCCTGCGTGACAACGATTTTATACGCGGGGACGTGCCGATGACCAAACAGGAAGTGCGCTGGCTTGCGTGCGACTGGTTGGCAGTCCGTCCGACAGATATTGTCTATGACATCGGCGCGGGTACCGGTTCGGTATCGATGGAATTGGCGCGGCGTGCCAATCGCGGACAGGTCTTTGCAGTGGAATGTAAATCGGAGGCATTGGAACTGATCCGGCGCAACCGCGTGCAGACCGGCAATTATCATGTAACCGCAGTCGAAGCATATGCGCCGGAGGGGTTGGACGGGTTGCCCATTCCGGATTGTGTATTTATTGGCGGCAGCCGGGGCAATATGGCGCAGATTGTACAGATACTGCTTGAAAAAAATCCGCAGGTACGTATGGTTATCTCTGCGATTGCGTTGGAAACCGTTCACGCGGCAATGCAGGCGCTCACACAGCACGGCATACAGCCGGAAATTTCATGCGTCCAGGCGTCGCGGGCGCGTGTGGTCGGGGGCTATCATATGATGACGGCGCAGAACCCTGTGTATCTGATCGGAGGCAATTTGTGAAGGCGGCGCCGCGCCTGGTGGTCGGTGGTACAGGCAGTGGATGCGGTAAGACCACAGTGACCTGTGCGGTATTGCAGGCATTTGTTGACCGGGGGATGGATACGGCGGCGTTTAAATGTGGACCGGATTATATCGATCCAATGTTTCACAGCCGCATTATTGGCGCCCGTTCACGCAATTTGGATGCATTCCTGTGTGGACGGGACATGGTTCCCCGCCTGCTTGCAAAACATGCAGGTGACATTTCCATCATTGAGGGCGTGATGGGATATTATGATGGGCTGGGTGGGATATCAAGTGAAAATTCAACGGCTGATCTTGCACAGCTCACGCAATCCCCAACTGTATTGGTCGTATCCGCGCGGGGGATGTCGCGGTCACTTGCAGCATTGCTGCGCGGATATCTGGAATTTGAACAAAATACCATTTGTGGCGTCATTCTCAATGGTATTTCACCGTTGATGACAGATTATTATGCGGAGATTGTCGAACGGAATACAGGATTGACGGTGTATGGCGCGTTGCCGCATGACGAACATTGTACGATACAAAGCCGCCATCTCGGACTGGTCACAGCGGATGAAATCACCGATCTGCGGAAAAAAATGCGGGTGTTGGCAGAATACGCCCGTACTGGGATCAATCTGGATGGACTGTTGAAACTTGCGCACACGGCGCCCGCGCTGGAGGACAGTCAACCGATCTATCCGCCGTGTGGCACTGGATTGCGCATTGCGATGGCGCATGATGAAGCCTTTTGCTTTGATTATGCCGACAGTTTGGATGTGCTCACACAGATGGGCGCACAGCTTGTGCCATTTTCTCCTCTGCATGACGCGCATGTACCGGAACATATCGATGGATTATTGTTGTGCGGCGGTTATCCGGAACTCTATGTACAGCAGTTGGGTGCAAACCATTCGCTGTTGGCAGAACTTCGCACAGCAATACAAGGCGGTCTGCCGACGGTTGCAGAATGCGGCGGATTTCTGTTGCTGCATGATACGCTGGATGGCGTGCCGATGGCAGGGATATGCGGCGGTGCGGCGTATATGACAGGAAGGCTCAAACAGTTCGGATACGTTGTACTGACGGCAAAGCATGATACCCTGTTGTGTGCGGCGGGAGAGCAGATGCATGCACATGAATTTCATTATGCACAGAGCGAACGGCAAGGCAGCAGCTTTCAGGCCAAGAAACCGCTGCGGATGAACAGATGGGATTGTATTGAAGCGACCAGAACATTGCATGCGGGATATCCGCATGTACATTTTGCGGGCAATGTGCATGCCGCACAGAAATTTTTGTCTGCATGCCGGATATATCGTGAGGAGGCGGCAACATGACGTTGGAACATACGTTAAAACAGATCGTGCCATTGGACAGAGCGGCGATGGCACGGGCAAAATACC
>CALWUF010000033.1 GCA_944384655.1 uncultured Butyricicoccus sp.
GTTTTCTTCGGTGCTCAGTTCATAATAATCCGGGCGGAAGACTTCCATCGTGATAAAACCGTTTTCAAAGTCATAGCCGATCTTGCGCAGGGTGTCAGCATAGCGCTTGTGATCCAGGCAGCCGCGCGGATCAGACGGCCACAGACGTTTGGCGTCGGTGTTGTAAGCGGCGCCGCACGGCAGATCTTCCATGTCATTCAAATGCCATACAAAGATCTTCTTGCCGTCAGCAGCTTCCAGGGCATCCCAAGTGGAAGCCATTGCATGGAAATGATACTGATCGAGCGTAACACCTACCAGCGGGGAATCAACCAGCTTGACGATTTCATATGCATCGTCGAACGTGTTGATGGACATGGTCGGAGCGCCACAGAACTCCAGAGACAGCTTCAAACCGGTTGGCTCGCACTTTTTAACCATTTCCTTCAGAACTGCAACGGCATCGTCACGGATTTCCTGACGGGTTGCATGGATGTTTTTCTCTGCGAGGTCGCAGGAAGGAACAACAACAACCATGTGGCAATCAAGAGCTGCGCACTTTGCGATGATATCGTCCAATTCATCCATAACAGCTTTCTTCTCTTCTTCTGTCTGCTTCATGTTAAAGAAGCAGAGTGCATTGTAAGACAGTGGAACGATGTCATTTTCCTTCATATATGCGTTGAGCGCTTCCAGTGTACCGCCCTCTTCGAGGTACTTTGCCAGGCAGTCAAAACGGATGTCAATGCCCTTGAAACCGTACTTGACGCAATTTTCCAGATCCTTCATCAGGGACTGATCTGCACAGCCTCTGTTGCCGTCCCAAGTACAACCTTCGTTAAAACCCATCTTAAGCATGGTTATATTCTCCTTATCTGAATTACCGTATGTATCAAATGCTTATTTCTTATAGAAGTCCGGGGTACCGCCAGTGACAACCTTCTCAGCTACACCGGAAGTCTGAGACTTCACCAGAGCGTCAGCCGTGATAGAAGCAACATAGCCATCCCACGCAGAGGAACCGCCGGTTTCGCCCTTGAGTGCATGGTCAACCCAGTCCTGAATCTCAACATCATAGGAATCCATGAAGCGCAGGATCCAGTTGTCTTCAATCTTGGTGGAAACGTTGTTGGCATAGCGGACAGTTGGGAAGGACGGGCACGGCAGGTTGATCACGCCGTTTTCGCAGACAACCTCACAGTTGATGTCGTAACCGAAACCACAGTTTACGTTAACTTCCAGAATGGTAACGATACCAGTCTTGGTTTTCATGATCATAACCTGAGGATCTTTCAGACCTTCATGCGCCTTGGAAGAGGTCTTCGGCATGATGCATTGTACCTCATCCCATTCGTCATCGATCAGCCACGGCAGAACGTCAATTTCATGGATTGCAGTATCCGTAACAGCCATAGCAGTCGTATAGCTCGGATCAACGCCATCAGCGCGATGGGTGCACTTCAGGACCATCGGAGCGCCAAATTTACCTTCGTCAATCAGTTCCTTGACCTGCTTATAGCCGCGGTCATAACGGCGCATGAAACCAACCTGTACCAGGTGCTTGCCGCTTGCCATCTCAGCGTCAACGATTTCCTTGCACTCTGCAGCAGTGTTCGTCAGCGGCTTTTCTGTAAATACCGGCTTGCCGGCAGCGATTGCCTGAAGGATCGGATTCTTGTGGAAAGCGCCCGGAGTGGTAACAACAACTGCATTGACGTCAGGATCGTTGATTGCAGCTGCGGAATCGGTATAAATCTTGGTGCCTTCGCCAGCGATTTCAGCACCCTTCTTTGCGCCAGCCTCAAAAACGTCGCATACAGCGACAACCTTTGCGTTCTTGATTCTGTTCTGAATGCGGTCAATGTGCTGCTGACCGATCATACCACAGCCGATCAGGGCAATTCTCAGTTCATCCATGTCAAAAACCTCCAAATCATAATAGCGTGAAACCATTCCAACTCTGGTTTCCTGTGTTATTTCGGTTTTAGTATAGCGCAGAATATTGTGCAAATCAATGCATATTTTTTATAAAAAACAATTTTATTTGTACACAAATACCAGACAACTGCGGTTTTTTGGACTATTTGACATGCAAAACGGGAAAGAAGTCGTGAAAATTGAAGAAAATACAACTTTTTCGCGATTAAAAAAATATTTTTTAATCGCGTTCACGTGAACGCGACGATAATATTTTGATGAAATTTATGGTATGCGCAGCACATGGAGATGTAAAAAAATCCGCACGGTTTCCAGATATTGCCTGGAAAACAGTGCGGATATGATCAGACATTGTATTTGTTTTTTATGGCGATATCGGTGAAAAAATACTTGTTTTCCGGTATTGTACCGGCAAACAGATAATCAAAAAGGATCATAATCGGTTGATATCCCTGGGTATGAGCATCCTGGTCAATTAAGAAGTCTATACGATTGTCAAGTAGATTTTTGATGTTGTTGGGGAACAGGTCATAACAGATGACACGCACACTTCCAGTATATCCCAGCCGTGCCAAACCACGGCAAACACCGGCTTGTCCGCCGGCAGCAACATAAATACCGGCGAGATCAGGGTGTTCCCGCAAGGTCTGTTCTGTGAGTTGTTGGGTAAGCGCGTCGTCGTCCTGACAAAAGACAGGGGGCAGGATCGTAACCTGTGAAAAGCAGCGTTCCATTTCGCTGCAAAAGCCACTGACGCGCAACGTATGTGAGTGGTTGGATTGATGTCCTGAGATTGGAAGTACCAGACCTGTGTTGCCGATGATGGCGCTCATAAGAGATGCGCAAGCGCGTCCAGCCAGTTCGCTGTCCTGACCGACAAAACATAACCGGCGAGTCCCGTCGATGTCGGCATTGAATGTCACCACAGGGATGCCATTGTCGGTCAGTTCGTTGATCCGATTGCGCAGGCGGTCATCATCTGCCGGGGTGATGGCGAGACCATTGATATTTTCCGCAACCAGTCCGTCAATCAGCTGGAGCTGCTGTTCTGCGTCCAGACCCATCATGGAGCGGATGAGTACTTCTGCGCCGAAGTTGGAAACTTCTTTGCGTGCATCCTCGACGCCGGACAACAGAAGGTGCATGAATGGCGTTTCCGTTGCCTGTGCAATGACACCAATTTTGATTGGATGTTTTGCCATTGCGAGCGCCTTACCTGCGCGGTTGGGCTGGTATCCCAGTTCTTTGGCAATGGTACGGATGCGCTCGGCAACTTCGGGATTGATGCGTCCGCGGTTATACAGGGCACGATCTACCGTGCCGCGCGATACGCCTGCGAGCTCTGCGATCTGTTTGAGTGTAACAGCCATTTGAGAAACCCCTCTGTTTTGGTCTGATTTATTATAACATAGATGCGTGCAAAATGCACACATTTTTCTCAAAGGCACGCTGTACACATAGGCGTATCAATTCAGATGGGGAAACAAAACAGCCTGTCCGTTATCCGAGGGGCATATCTCGGAATTTGCGGGGGGAGATGCCAATTTTTTCAGTGAATGCACCAGTAAAACTGGTTTCTGTGCCATAACCGACTTCTGTGGCGATGATCTTGATTGGCAAGTTTGTAGTTTTCAGCAGATATTTTGCCCGATCCATGCGGCAGCGGATGATATATTCATGCGGTGAATAGTGCAGCTCTGCGCGGAATAAGCGGATCAAATGCGATGGGCTGAGATGTACTTCCGCAGCAAGCCGTTTTAAGCTTAAATCGCCATCCAAATGCCCGTGAATGTACTGTACAGCCTGTTGTATCGGTGTATTTTCCAGCAGATTGCCTGTATCCCGACTGCTTGGAATCAGATAACACAGCGAGTTATAGATCAGGCGCGATTGTTCTGCATCGCTGATGATCTGTTCGGTTGCAAACTGGCGGATGAGTGCACGAACCTGCGCAGCCGCTTTTTTGGTATTCGGCATGCGGAAGAGAGGGCCGTTGTGCATACGTGTCAGATGAGTGTACAGTTCAAAGCTGTTTGCCCCGGCAAAATGCATCCAATAAAACTCTGCATAGGGATCGGCGGTATATCGCTGTGGATAGGCGCAGTCGATCAGGACGATATCACCTGTTCCGGCGGAAAATTCTTTTTCATGATAGGTGAATTTCATTGCACCTTTTTCGACCAGAATCAAAAGAAGGCTGTCATAGTATTGGCGGTCGATGACATATTGGTTGTCACAATAGTAATGTCCACACAGACTGATGTAATAAAACAGGTTGCTGATATGTGGAGCGATTGTATTAAAAAAGAATTCAGAACCCGATAATACGCCGGCTTCATTTTGGCGGAGCATGAAAATTCCTCCTGTGTTTATGATAACTAAAAATTTTAACATATTTATACGATATCTACAATACGCATGAGGGGGAAAAACCTTTGAAAACTTATCATATTTTTCTACGAAAAAAATCTGTCGTTTGCGGCATGCATTGGTTCCAATTCAATCATGTGTATTTTTCAAAGGATTTTTTGGCGAAATAGACATCACACAAATAAATCACAAAAACAACCGATGTAATTTGGGCAAATGATACAATAAAATTGGATTATTTTGCAATGGACAAACTGCACAATGGAGGCTTTTGGAGAATTTTGCACTGGTTGAAAAGAAAATTTTTCTGTGATAAGATACAGGCATGAAATGGAAAGGCTGTTTCAAATGAAAAATAGTCGAAAAAACTTCCTGAAATGAACCATTGATTGACAGGGATAAACGATAAAAAAGAGTTGAAAGGAGCCGGTTGTATGAGATTCGACCAGTGTACCAACGGGAATATTTTTATGCATGGCTGGACCAGAGAACAGGCAGTTATGAGCGAGCATGATAAGGCAATTCTTCAGGAATTGGCAAAGAAAATGCGTTCCTATGCGGAAAAGCCGGAACAGGAAGAATTGATGCAATTGTGGCGCGACCACAATGATCTCAAGGAAACCCGTCCGCTGATCTATCTGGATTTGGAAAATGGTTGGAATGAGCTGTTGCCGCAGGAATTTACCTGTGTGTGTGAGGGTGAGATGGCTCAGGAATGGGAGATGTGGCTGCACAAAGAGATCATCTATGCAGAGAAGGTCAAATGTGATAAGCCAATCGAGGCAAAGTTTTATCTCCCTTATCAGGCAATAGATACCAAATGGGGTATTGATAAAAAAGTTGTCGGTGATTTTTACGGTGGCGAGGCATATACCTGGGAAAGCCCGATCACCGAGGAGATGATGGAAGATGATTTCAACGTTTCCGATCTCATTCAAATTCCTCAAATTACCATTGATTGGGAAGCGACAGATGCATTTACAGCCATTGCTCATGATGTGTTTGACGGGATTCTCGAAGTGGAACGCCGTCATTGGTGGTGGTGGGGATTGGAACTGACACATCCCTATGTTGATCTGCGCGGATTTGAGAGCATGCTGATGGACTTTTATGATTATCCGGAGAAAATGCACGAAATTCTCGGTCGTTTCACCGAGGGATATCTGGCAAAGATTGATTTCCTGGAAAAAAACAAGCTGTTCACCCCGAATACGGGAAACTGTTATGTTGGTTCCGGCGGATTGGGCATTTCCGGCAGCTTGAATCCAAAGGCAGAAGTTCCGGTGAGTGCAATGGATCTGTGGGGGTTTCATGAGAGCCAGGAGACCGGTGAAGTTTCCCCGGATATGTTTGCAGAATTTGTCTTGCCATATCAGATCAAACTGGCAGAGCGTTTTGGTCTGAATTATTATGGCTGCTGTGAAGGTCTTGACCGCCGGTGGGAGTATGTCAGGCAGATTCCACGTCTGCGTCGCGTGTCAGTGTCTCAATGGGCAGATATCCCGAAAATGAGTGAGATGCTCGGCGGGGACTATGTCTTCTGCCACAAGGTCAGACCGACAGATATCGCTGTTCCGGAAATTGATGAGGATCATATCCGTACCCGTCTGCATCAGGTATTGATTGATTGCAAACGTTGCGGCAATCATGTGGAACTGATTATGAAGGACAATCATACCATTGCCAATACCCCCAAAAATGTCTATCGTTGGGTAGAAATTGCACGTGAGGAAGTTGCAAAGGTTTATGGTTGATTCTATTTGAGCAATTTCGGCGTCAAATGGCAGGCGTTGGTTTGTATTTGGCACAGGACTGTATGAGGAAGTGATTTGGATGGAGTTTCAACAGCAGGCAGTGCGGGTTTGTGAAAATATCAGAACCATAACCGGCGTATATTGCACGCTGCTGGACATGCAGACAAAGCGCTTTTGTAAATTGCCGTTCCGCCAGAGCTGTACGTTGGAAAATGGGGTTTGCAGCGCAAATACGGCGCACCATGCCGGTTGTGCAGAGGCGTCGCGGTGGAATGGGCGATATATGTACCGCTGTCCATGTGGTTATATGTTTGTGGCAGTATCGCTGCGGCAGTTGCGTCAGGCGGAATATGGACTGATTGTCGGTCCATTTATTCTTTCAAACAGCCGCACATCCCATTCGATACAAATGGAAAGCGAACCGATTCCATGTCTGACGATGGAACAAGCGCGTGCATTGGGCGAAACGGTACAGGCCGTTTGTGCGCATCTTGCCGGCAGCAGACAAATGTCCGTCAGTGATTCCGATGTACAGCAGGAAGCGCTGTATACGATGTGTTCCATGACACAGCGGCAGGAACGCATCAGTTATCCAATTGAAGAGGAACGCCGTTTGCAACAGCTCATCCGTTCCGGCGAGAAAAACAAAGCGCAACAACTGCTCAATGATTTGTTGTTGGAGCTGTACCTCGCAGGAGGCAATGACCTGCTCATGCTCAAACTGCGCATTCGTGATTTGATTACATTGATGTCACGCGCTGCGACAGACAGCGGGGCAGATGTCGCTGAAGTATTGGCACTGTGTGACCGCAGTGTGATTGAAATTGACCGTATGCGCGATTTTGATTCACTGGATGCGTGGCTTGGCGCAATGCTGCACCATTTCTTTGACCTGGTATTTGATTTCAACGACGCCAAACATCAAACGGTCATCCGGCAGGTATCGGCTTACATTCAGGAACGCTTATCTGAAAAGCTGACACTGGAACAGGTTGCCGGAGAAGTACATTTATCCAAGTCCTATCTGTGCCGCATTTTGAAAGAGGAGCTGGGCTGTACGTTTACGGAATATACCAATCGTCTGCGCATTGAACGCAGCAAAACATATTTGCACCGCAGTGCCATGTCGCTTTCAGAAATTGCCTGTGCGGTTGGATTTGATGACCAGAGTTATTTTACCCGTATTTTTAAACGCATCGTCGGCATGCCGCCCGGGAAATACCGTGCCAACAATTTAAGTGCATAGCCATAAGGAACGATTGGTTTGCGCATCAATAAGGAGAAATTTATATTATGAAAATGAATATGGAACAATGGACAAAGGAACTGTTAGAAGCTCCGGTCAAAAAGGCAATTCCCGTGTTATCCTTTCCATCCATTCAGTTGTTGAATATCTCGGTTAAGGATTTGATTTCTGACAGCACGCTTCAGGCAAAGGGAATGAAAGCGGTGGCGGATCGCACGCCAAAAGCGGGCGGTTCCGTCAGTTTGATGGATTTGTCTGTAGAAGCAGAATGTTTTGGCGCATCCATCCGTGTGGAAGAAGATGAAGTTCCAACCGTTGTTGGTTCGGTTTTGGACACAGAGATCGATGAAGACGAACGAATGGCGCAGGCGGAAGCGATGCAGGTTCCGGAAATCGGCGCAGGACGCACACAGATTTACATTGATGCCATTGAAAAAGCGATGGATATGATTGTTGACCGACCGGTATTCGCTGGCGTCATCGGTCCGTTCTCGTTGGCAGGACGTCTGATGGATGTCACATCGTCTATGATTTATTGCTATGATGAACCGGATATGGTCCATATCGTGCTCGAAAAGGCGACGGAATTTATCATCAATTATATCAATGCATATAAGGCGATCGGTGCAAATGGTGTTGTCATGGCGGAACCATTGGCTGGTCTGCTTTCCCCGATGCTGGCGCAGGAATTTTCCGGAGATTATTGTAAGAAGATTGTAGACGCAGTGCGTGATGAGAATTTTGCATTTATTTATCACAATTGCGGTAATACTGCAAATGTGACATTGGATTCCATCCTGTCCTGCGGAGCAAATGCCTATCATTTTGGCAATGCAGTGGACATGGCGGAGATCCTGTCCAAAGTTCCGGCCGATACCATTTGCATGGGCAATATTGATCCGGCAGGTGAATTCCGCAATGGCACGCCGGAATCCATTCGCAAGGCAACGTTGGACGTTATGAGGACATGCTGTTCCTACCCGAATTTCGTCATTTCTTCGGGCTGTGATATTCCGCCGATGTCCAGTTGGGAGAATATCGATGCATTCTTTGCAGCAGTGGATGAATATTACACAAAATAATCAGATGATCAAAAGGTACGTCGTCCAGGCGTACCTTTTTTCGTCTAAAACCGGTCCAGCCAGGCACTTCAAATATTTAAATATAAGTGGGCAAACCTGTACCAAAAACTGCAATACAGTACAAGATAAAATACCGACGGCATGGTATCATAAGAACAACAGGAATACTTGGGATTGTTGAGAGGAGAAGATACAATGAGTACATTAAACGAAATCAGTGAATGGCTGCAAAAAGGTCGCGCACCAAAAGTAAAAGCATTTGTACAGCAGGCGCTGGATGAAGGCATTCCGGCAAATGAAATCCTTCAGGATGGTCTGCTGGACGGTATGAACATCATTGGTCAGAAGTTCAAGAACAACGAAGTGTTTGTACCAGAAGTTCTGGTGGCAGCGCGTGCGATGAACCGAGGCATTGAGGTTTTGCGCCCATACCTGGTAGCCAACGGCGTAGAAGAAAAGGGCACGGTTATTCTCGGTACGGTTAAGGGTGATATGCACGATATCGGTAAAAATCTCGTCCGCATGATGATGGAAGGCAAGGGATTGAAGGTCATCGATCTGGGCGTTGATGTACCGGTTGAGAAATTTTTGGATGCAGCGCGTGAGAACGATGCAAAGGTTATTTGTTGTTCTGCGCTGCTGACCACCACGATGGGTGAGATGCGCAACGTTGTCGAAGCAGTTGAAGCTTCTGAAATGAAGGGCAAGGTTAAAGTCATGATCGGCGGCGCACCCATTACTCAGACGTTCTGTGAGCAGATCGGTGCGGACTGCTATACCGCAGATGCAACCAGTGCGGCGGAAGCAGCTCTGTCATATTTTAAATAATTTGGCATTCAAAAAAACCTGTGCAACGATCGCACAGGTTTTTTTGTGTCTGTTTTATTTTGTTTAAAACTCCATAAACGCCATGCAATCGACATAGGACTCCATGAATCTTGCGCTGGTAGACAGGGACAGTTCGATGGCATTTTGTGCGAGTTGTTCGGTCTGTTCGCGAAGGTTGCGGTTCATCAGCAGCATACTTGCGCCACCGAGCGCCCCGTTTCCGATGAAAGAAACCTTGTCGCGCAATCCCGCGGGGAACAGACCAATTTCAACGGCGGAATCGGGATTGATTGTATTGCCAAATCCTCCTGCGATAACAAAACGGGAGACATCGTTGACGGACAGATCTTCGTGTTCGAGCAGTGTCATCAATCCGGCACAGATGGCTGATTTTGCCAGTTGGATCTGACGCACATCCCGTTGGGTAATCACAACACCGCTATCACCGATTTCCCAAACGTCATCCGCTTCCCTGTCCGCGTTTTCCAGATAGCCGGAATCATCAATGATTTGAGTTTTCAGCATAACGGACAGTGCGTCCAGAATGCCTGAACCGCAAATGCCGCAGGCGGATTTTTTTCCGACTGTTTCATATGTAACAATATCGTCTTTTTTTGTCACTGTGCGGATTGCCCCGGGGATGGCGGGCATGCCGCAGCTCAATCCAGCGCCTTCAAAGGCAGGTCCGGCCGCTGTTGCGCAGCACAACAGGTTTCCCTCCCGTGCCAGTGCCATTTCACCGTTTGTCCCGATGTCAGTCAGAAGCTGGATGTCGCCGCGCATCAGATCAGCAGCGAGCATGGCACAGGTGATATCTGCGCCGACATAAGCACCGACACAGCGCGGTATATAAACCGGTCCGCCTGCAAGTGTGCGTCGGCTGTAACAGCCGAAATAGGATTGCACATCGAACGGAACAACCGCAAGAGAAGCCGGGTCAAGTCCTTCATACAGATGAAGCATGGTAGAATTTCCTGTGACAACGGATTCTTCTATATAAGAAATACCGGCTTCGTGTAGGCATTGCTGTGCCATCGCTTCGATTTGTCCCGCAATGAGGTCGGATAATACGTCAAGACCGACTGTTTTGCACGCTTCAATTCGTGAGATAACATCTGCGCCATAACCGCGCTGAGTATTTTCTGCAAGGCGTTCCGCCAACACAGCGCCGCTTTTGCGGTCTATCAGTTGTACGGCAACGGTTGTTGTGCCAATGTCAACGGCAAAGCCACAACCTGTCTCGGTTCGTTCAAAGGTCGGCAATTGATACCATGCAACAATTTTAGACGTGCCTTCGTCGTGCAGGGTCACTGTCGCATTGCCCTGTATGCGGCAGGCGCATGCCAGGCGGATACCTTGTGCAAGTGCCTGTGCGCCGAGCAGCCGCGCTTCACTCTGTCCGACGGGTTCCACGGCGCCTTCGACATGGATGCGGCATTTGCCACAGGTGTGATTTCCGGCGCAGGGCAGCGAAAACGATGGAATATATTGTTGGAGCAGATCGCTCACAAGCTGTCCAGCTTGCGCTGGGACAGTGCGGCGGCGTCCTCCTGTACAAATGGTCAGTTCAAACATGTGGATTCTCCTTGTCATCGATGCTGAGGTTGGTGCTTGCCGATTCCGGCAAATCGATCGTAACGATGTGATTGATTGTATTATATCGTGCTTCCCTTCCGCCTGTATAGAACGATTGTCAATCAGTTTATGACAAAATTGACCGATTTTCAAACGATCTTGTCCAATGCGTGGAAAACGCTTGCAGCATATGAAACATGGAGGTATACTTGCGATAACGAAGAAAATGGAGGAGAAATGGATGAGGATTGCGTTGATCGGATGCATGGTTATGAATCGGGAAATCAGCAGGCTGGCAGCGGAGAGCAGCCATGTGATACGAGTGTGGTGGCTGCGGCAGGGGCTGCATGATACGCCGGATATTTTGCGCACGGAACTGCAAAAAATGATCGATTCTGTGGAACGTGAAAATGAAATACTGCGGGAAAATCTGCGGTTTCATGCCATTGTACTGGCTTATGGATTGTGTTCCAACGGTGTGCTCGGATTGCGCAGCCGGACACTGCCGATTATTGTACCGCGTTGTGACGACTGTATTTCGTTGTTCCTGGGTTCGGCAGAGCGGTATCGCAAGCTGTTTCACAGTATGCCGGGCGCATATTGGTATAACCGCGGCTGGATTGAACAGGCGTTTACCCCATCTGAGGAAAATTATCGCCTGCAACGCGCACAATATGTGGAGGAATATGGGGAAGAGAATGCGGATTACCTGATGGAATGTACGAATCATTGGATGACAAATTATACCTATTGCGGCTATATCACTTGTCCGTATGGCGATTGTCCGGAACATGAAGTATATGCGCGGCAGGCAGCGGAGAATTTTGGCTGGAAATTCAAAAAGGTAGATGGGAGTATGGAATATTTTGATGCGCTGGTAAACGGTCCGTGGGATGATGTACGCTTTTTGACTTGCCCGCCGCACAGCCGAATAGAAGCGGATTATACCGATCGCAAATTCCGCAGTGTCCCCTGTGAAATCGATGATTGGGAGGGATATGCATGAAATTGACACATATCAACGAACGCGGCGATGCGTATATGGTAGATGTTGGGCAAAAGGGGATCACACGGCGTGAAGCGCAGGCGCAGGCAATTGTAACCATGCAACCGGAAACCATGCGTATGATTTTGTCCGATCAGACCAAAAAAGGAGATGTACTTGGCTGCGCACGCATCGCAGGGATTATGGCGGCAAAGCGCACAGCGGAACTGATCCCGATGTGCCATTCCATTCCGATTGACAATGTTATGGTGGAGATTGAACCGCAAAATGACACACAACTGCGCATCGTCGTGACGGCGCGGTGCACCTGGAAGACGGGGATTGAAATGGAAGCGCTTACAGCCGCTTCAACTGCCGCGCTCACGGTTTACGACATGTGTAAGGCGGTTGACCGGAGTATGCGCATAGACGGCATTTTGTTGCTCCGCAAGACCGGCGGAAAGTCAGGGGACTTCCGTCAGGAATCCGACGCGCCCATGAAATAGAAATTGTTCGGGCGGTTTGCAGGTAAATGGAGGTTTTTGCTGGAAACTGTTTGCAATCTGTACCGCAATCATGTATGATATAAAATGAAAAACAATACAGGACTTTACTTTGCAGTCTGACCCAAACAAATTGCATATGGAGGAGATAGTTTATGGATACACCGAAGTATAAACGTGTTTTGATTAAAATCAGTGGCGAAGCGCTGGCCGGCGACAAAAAGTTCGGTTTGAATTTTGATGTCATCGGACCGGTGTGTGATGTCATTCAGAAATGCGTTGAAATCGGTACACAGGTCGGCATTGTTGTCGGTGGCGGCAATTTCTGGCGCGGCGTCAAGGATGGCGGCGGAAAAATGGAGCGCTCCCGTGCAGACCATATGGGCATGCTGGCCACCACCATCAACTCGTTGGCGCTGGCAGACGCCCTGGAACAGCGTGGCGTCGATGTGCGCGTACAGACCGCGATTGAAATGCGCCAGATTGCAGAGCCATATATCCGCAGCAAGGCAACCCGTCATCTGGAAAAGGGGCGTGTTGTGATCTTTGGTTGCGGCACTGGCAACCCATATTTCTCCACGGATACAGCCGCAGCATTGCGCGCAGCGGAAATCAATGCCGATATCATCCTGCTGGCGAAGAACATCGACGGTGTATATGATTCCGATCCGGCAGTCAATCCGGCTGCAAAGAAATACGATCAGTTATCCTATATGGATGTGCTGAAGGAGCGCCTCGGCGTCATGGATACCACGGCAACCAGCCTGTCGATGGACAACAGCATCCCGGTTCTGGTATTCGCACTGAAAGATCCGGAGAATATTTATCGCGCTGTTTTGGGCGAGGATATTGGCACACTGGTAAAGGTGTAACGTTATTTCAATCAGAGAGAGGAGTTTGACGATATGAAACCCGAAATGAAACCGTTTGAAAGCAAGATGCAGAAGACATTGGATGTATTGGATTCCAACCTGGCAGGAATCCGCGCAGGCAGAGCCAATGCAGGCGTACTCAATAAGATCAGCGTAGATTATTATGGCGCATCCAGCCCGATTTCCCAGGTTGCTGCGATTTCTTCCCCGGATCCGCGCACGCTGACCATTCAGCCATGGGATGCATCGCTGCTGAAGGAAATCACCAAGGCGATTCAGACTTCTGATATCGGGATCAATCCGCAGAACGATGGCAAAGTCATTCGATTGACGTTCCCGCCGCTGACGGAGGAGCGCCGTAAAGAGCTTATCAAGCAGGTTGCCAAGGAGGGCGAGACGTCCAAGGTTGCGATCCGCAATATCCGCCGCGATGCGATGGATAAGTGGAAGGCAGCCAAAAAGAAGTCTGAAATGACGGAGGATGAGTTGAAGGATGCCGAGAAGGAGATGCAGAAGCTGACCGATAAATATATCAAGCAGATCGATACCACGACGGCAAAGAAGTCGGAAGAGTTGAAATCTGTCTGACGGGCATTGAGTACACGTTCGGACATATGGGCGGCTGAGGACAAGCCGCCCATGTCGCGTATTCAGCGGATTGACGCCCAAAAAGGAAAGGTCGGTGTTATAGTACTGTGGCGTTGTTCAATATACTGAAAAAAGGTGCGAAGCAACCGGAGGAACGTCCAGTTCCGCAGCACATTGCTGTGATTATGGATGGCAACGGTCGGTGGGCGAAAAAGCGTGGATTGCCGCGTACGGCGGGGCATAAGGTTGGTGCAGAGACGTTCCGCACCATTGCGACCTATTGTAAGGATATTGGCGTCAAATATTTTACCGTGTATGCGTTTTCCACGGAAAATTGGAAGCGTCCGGCGGAGGAAGTGGAAACGCTGATGAATCTGTTCCGCCGTTATCTCAGAGAAGCGATTGATACGATGGCAGAAAAAAACGTTGCGGTACAGGTGTTGGGAGATCTGTCCGTGCTGCCGGAGGATATCCGCGCACTCATTGATGCGTGCAACACAGCGGCAGCTGAACTGGAGCATCCGGCGATTGCGAGCTTGTGCATCAATTATGGCGGTCGTGATGAGATCAAAAATGCTGTGCGGGCAATTGCAAAGCGTGTGCAGAAAGGCGAACTTGTGCCGGAGGACATCACAGAAGATACGGTTTCTGAAAATATGTACACAGCACATATGCCCGATCCGGATCTGATTATCCGTCCGAGCGGTGAAATCCGTATTTCCAATTTCCTGTTGTGGCAGGCGGCATATGCGGAATTTTATTTCACTGACGTTTTGTGGCCGGATTTCAAGCCGGAACACCTGGAACAGGCGATTGAAAGCTATAATGGAAGACAGAGACGGTTCGGAGGGGTTTAAAAGATATGAAAACTCGAGTCCTATTTGGCGTGGGCGGTGCGATCGTTGTTGTTGTCGTGCTGTTTTTCTGCCCGCCCATTGTCGCACAATTGTGTATGATGGCATTGTCTGTGATCGCAGCGCAGGAATTTACGGCAGCGGTTGCAGGCAAGGGCAGGCGGAATCTGCAAATTGTGGCGATGCTGTTGGCGCTTGGCACATCCATGGCGAGTGCGCGAAATAGTTATACGGAATACTGGCTGCGCGCCATGCTGCTGATCGGTGTAATTGTATTGTTTGCCATGTTGCTGCGCTGTCACAAAAAGATCGGATTTACTGAAATTGCAGGCGCGTATTTTGGCGGTATTATCATTCCATATATGTTGATGAGCCTGATTCGCATGTTCACAATGACTGAGGCGAATGGCAAAGTATATATTCTCATCCCATTGCTGGCGGCATGGGGATCGGATACCTTTGCGTTGTTTGCAGGCATGGCATTCGGCAGACATAAGCTCGCACCAGTCATCTCTCCGAAGAAGACCATTGAAGGTTCAATCGGCGGTGTCGCGGGCGCTGTGGCGCTCATGGTTGTGTACGGTATTGTGGCCAATTTGCTGGCGGATGCAGGGATGTCCTTTGCGTTGTGTATTGCCATCGGTCTGTTCGGCGCAGTGCTCGGTCAGATGGGTGATCTGTCATTTTCCATTGTCAAGCGCAAGGTTGGCATCAAGGATTATGGCAAAATCTTTCCGGGACATGGCGGCGTGCTCGACCGCTTTGACAGCGTGATCTTTGTTGCACCGGCAGTCGAGTTGCTGTTGCATTTGTTTACGACTTTGGGGATATAATCATGAAGAACATTGTTATTCTTGGTTCCACTGGTTCGATTGGCACGCAGACGGTCGATATTCTCGATTCCATCGATGCGCGTGTGTGCGCCATTTCGGTGAATACCAATATTGCGCGTGCAGAGGAACAGGCGCGCTTGCTGCGCCCGTCGCTGGTTGCAGTGTATGATGCAGGCAAAGCCGCAGAGTTGGCGCAAAAACTGGCGGATACAGATATCCGTGTCGTGTCCGGCAGGGAGGGGCTGATTGAGGCTGCGACACTGCCGGAAGTGGATGTTGTTGTCACCGCTGTTGTGGGTATGGTCGGTCTGTTGCCGACGCTCGCTGCGATTGATGCGGGCAAGGATATTGCGCTTGCAAATAAGGAGACGCTGGTTTGCGCCGGACAGATTGTCATGCAGCGCGCGCGGGAAAAAGGCGTTGCCATTTTACCGGTTGATTCGGAGCACTCGGCAATTTTTCAGTGTTTGCAGGGTGCCGCGGGCAATCGCCTCCGTCGTATTTTGCTGACGGCGTCGGGCGGTCCATTCTTTGGCATGAGTGCGCAGCAGTTGCGCTATGTTACCAAGGCGCAGGCATTGCGTCATCCGAACTGGAACATGGGTGCAAAAATTACCATTGATTCGGCAAGTATGATGAACAAAGGTCTTGAATTGATCGAAGCCATGTGGCTATACGACGTCGAGCCCGATGACATTGACATTGTCGTGCACCGGGAAAGCATCGTGCACTCGGCGGTGGAATTTGAAGACGGTTCTGTCATCGCACAGATGGGCAATCCGGATATGCGTTTGCCGATTCAGTATGCATTGACCTACCCGCAGCGCATGCCTTGTAAAGTGCCGCCGCTCGACCTGCCGCGCCGGCACAATTTGACATTTTTTGCGCCGGATGAAGAGGCATTCCCAGCCATTGGGCTGGCGCGCCGTGCAGCGACAGCCCGTGGCAATTTGGGTGCAGTCATGAATGGTGCAAATGAAGCTGCGGTTGATCTGTTTTTGCAGGATCGAATTCCATTTTATCGCATTCCTGAGTTGGTGCGTGGGGCGATGGATGCGGTGGAATATCTGCCGGAGATCACGGTGGATGATGTACTTGAAAGTGACCGCGCAGCGCGTGAGATCGTTTATTCCCACGCAGAGTAATAAGAGGTGTTTTTTTGACCATAGCAACTGTAATTCTGGCCATTCTTGCGTTTGGATTTCTCATCATTGTGCATGAATTCGGTCATTTCATGGCAGCAAAGGCAGCCGGTGTACGCGTTTTGGAATTTTGGGTGGGCATGGGTCCTGCGATCCTGCACCATACATTCGGTGAGACGGAGTTCAAATTGTGTGTGTTGCCATTTGGCGGCGCTTGCGTCATGGATGGAGAGGACTCAGAAGATGAATCGCCAGGGACATTGTCTGGTGCATCCATCGGCTGGCGTGCACTCATTCTTGCCGCCGGTGCATTGATGAATTTTCTCATTGGCTTTCTCATCGTCCTGGTGTTGATGCTGCCGCAGAAACAGGCGGCAATTCCTGTGATTGAATCGTTTGCAGACGGCTTCCCGTCGCAGGGTGAGACCATGTTGATGGAAGGCGACCGTATTGTCAGCATTGACGGATTCCGTATTCTGCTCTCTTCCGATATTTCAACCGGATTGAGCCGTGGAGACGATACAAACTATGAAATTGTCGTGGAGCGCAATGGCGAAACGTTGACATTGACAGATGTGCCATTGGAACCGGCAGAATACGACGACGGTTGGCGATATGGTTTGAATTTTGAAGTGACAGAACTGGGATTTGTCGATAAGGTACAACAGGCGCTCTATAAATCGATCGATTTTGCGCGGCTGGTATGGATTAGCTTGGGAGATCTCGTCACCGGCAAGGTCGGTATGGATCAGATGTCCGGTCCGGTTGGCGTGACGGATGTGCTTGCACAGACTGCACAGAGCAGTATGCAGAGTTTTTTCCTGCTGGTTGCGTTTATTTCCATCAACCTCGGCGTCATGAACCTGTTGCCCATCCCAGCGTTGGACGGCGGTCGGCTGTTGTTTGTGCTCATTGAACTGATTGCACGGCGTCCGGTTCCGCGCAAATATGAAGGCTATATTCATTTGGGTGGATTTGCTGTTCTCATGCTGTTTATGTTGTATGTCACTTGTCAGGATATCCTGCGCATGGTGGGCTGAATGGCGTGAAAACAGGTAAAAACAAGGAGACAGCATATGAATACAAAACAGATTCTGGTGGGAAATGTTCCAATTGGCGGCGGGGCGCCCATTGCTGTGCAGTCGATGACGAACACGGATACGCGTGACGCAGCGGCGACGCTGGCGCAGATTGAACGTCTGGCGTCAGCGGGCTGTCATATCGTCCGCTGTACCGTGCCGGATCAGGAAGCGGCGCAAGCGATGAAAATCATCTGTGCAAAATCACCCATCCCGGTGGTGGCGGACATCCATTTTGATTATCGGCTTGCATTGGCGTCTGTTGAAGCGGGCGTGAGCGCCATCCGCATCAATCCGGGCAATATCGGCGCGGATGAACGTGTGAAGGCGGTCGCGGAGGCGTGCAAGGCAAAGCATATTCCCATCCGCATTGGCGTCAATTCCGGCTCGATTGAAAAGGAGATTTTGAAAAAATATGGCTCGCCGACGCCGGAGGCGATGGTGGAGAGCGCTTTGTATCATATTTCATTGCTCAATCGATATGGTTTTGATGACATTTGTATTTCCCTCAAGTCGTCCAGCGTGCCGATTACCATGCGTGCATATCAATTGATGCACGAACAAACCAATTATCCCCTCCATCTCGGCGTGACTGAGGCCGGGACAGAATATATGGGCACGATCAAGTCGGCAGCAGGCATTGGCGGTCTGCTTGCACTCGGTATCGGCGATACCATCCGCGTTTCATTGACGGCCGATCCGGTACATGAAATTACGGCGGCTTATGCGATTTTAAAGGCGGTTGGTTTGAATGATTCAGGCGTAAATATTGTCTCATGTCCGACCTGTGGGCGGACAAAAATCAATCTGATTGAAATCGCAAATGAAGTGGAACAGCGTGTAGCAGGGCTGGATGCAAAGTTGAACGTTGCTGTCATGGGCTGTGCGGTCAACGGACCGGGCGAAGCACGCGAAGCGGATATCGGCATCGCGGGTGGCGACGGCGAAGGTTTGATTTTCAGAAAAGGTCAGATTTTGCGCAAAGTGCCGCAGGAACAACTGGTAGATGAACTGATGAAGGAAATTCATGCGATGATAAAGGAGCGCAGATAACCCTTGACAACATTGGGAGACCTGTTTGAACGATACGATGACCAGGATCATGGAGCATACCTTTCCGGCGGGGAGGTATGCTCTGTTGCGGTCAGCCACGACAAAAAAGCAGTCATCTGTAAGGTACATTTTGACGAAATTGTGCCGAGAAAGGCGCTGTTTGATATGGAGAAGGGCATCCGTTCTGTATATGGATTTTCTCGGGTCCGCATCGCGCCGCGTTATGATCTGACAAGCCTGACCGAACCATATATTCAGAGCCTGCGCGAGTATCTCGTGCTGCGCAAGCCATCCGCACAGGGCTATCTGGCAGACAGCCATTGGCAGATGACAGAAGATGGTCTTTCTGTTTCCATGTTGTCTACCGGCGCAGAATATTTATCTGTTGACCTGCGCCAGTTGCCGGAGATCATCCGCACGGAAACCGGATTGGAATGCCCCGTGACGATGGTACATGCCGATGAGGAGGTTGAACGGCAATTTGATCGGAAGACAGCGGAAAAACGTGCGCAGCGTTTGAAAAAAGCAGCGGAAGCTGTACCTGTCCAGGATATGCCCAAAAAAGACGACGTGCGCCCGGCAAAGAAGGAAAAGAACCATCGCCCGCGCAAAGCATTTGCGGTGAAAAAGAATGAAAACGTGCTGTTTGGCAGATTGTTTGACCAGCCGGTTGTATCGATTCAGGATGCAATCGGTTCGGTGGACAGCGCGACCATACGCGGTGAAGTGTTTTTTGTGGAACAGCGTGAAATCAAAAGCAAAAATACCGGCAGAGATTGGGTTAAGATCGGCTTTGATATCACCGACTGGACAAGCTCCATGCGTGTGAGCAAATTTATGGCGAAGGAAGCTGCCGGAGAGTTGGCGGATGTCATCAAAACCGGCATGTATCTGACGGTACAGGGCAAGGTGAGTTATGATACGTATGACAAGGAGACCATTCTTGAACCGACGGGCATCGTATTGAGCCAAAAGAAGGAACGCAAGGACACTGCGGAGAAAAAACGTGTCGAACTGCATTTGCATACAAATATGTCTACAATGGACGGCATTTCTCCGATGAAAAACCTGATGAAACGCGCAAAATCATGGGGGCATACGGCAATTGCCGTGACAGACCACGGTGTTGCACAGGCGTTTCCGGACGCGATGCACGCCATTGAGCGCAATGGCATCGATTTAAAGGTGTTATATGGCGTAGAAGCATATTATGTCGATGATTCCGGGGGTGTTTCTGTTGTCAAAGGGACGTATGATGCACCATTGGACGAGACCTTCATTTGTTTTGACACGGAAACGACAGGTCTGAAACCGGAATTTGAAGAAATCACGGAAATTGCGGCGGTCAAAGTGCGCGGCGGTGACGTGTTGGAAGAATTCCAAACGTATGTCAACCCGCATAAGCCGATCCCCGCAAACATCACAGAATTGACAGGTATTTCGGATGAAACGGTAGCGGATGCACCCGATTTATCCGAAGCATTGCCCGCATTTTTGCGGTTTGCGGGTGATCTGCCGCTTGTCGCTCACAATGCAGGATTTGACATGGCGTTTGTGAACAAGGGCTGTGAACGATTGGGCATTCAGCGCAGGTTTACATCCATCGATACCGTGGAAATGTCCAGAATCCTGTTTCCCGATCTGGCACGTCATCGGTTGGACAATATGGCAAAAGTGCTCAAAGTCGGTCCATTTGACCATCACCGCGCCAGTGAGGATGCGGCTGTACTCGGGCGCATTTTTATGAAATTGATCGAAAAGATGCGCACGGAGCTGCACGCGGAAAAAATTTCCGACATCAATCCATTGTTGGCAGGATTGAAGGCAAAGACAGGCAGCTTAAAAAATCTGCGCCGGTATCATTTCATTATCCTGGCAAAAAATCAGGTGGGATTGAAAAATCTCTATAAGTTAATTTCGTATTCGCATTTAAAATATTATAACAAAAAGCCGATCATGCCGCGCAGTGAACTGATCCGCCACCGTGAGGGGCTGATTTTCGGTTCGGCATGCGAAGCGGGCGAATTGTTTTCTGCGCTCATCCATGGCGCATCGCGTGAAGAATTGCTGCGTATCGCAGAATTTTATGATTATTTGGAGATCCAACCGATTGGGAACAACCAGTTTTTGATTGCAAATGGTACAGCGCGTGATGAGGAAGATCTGCGCAATTATAACCGTCAGATCCTATCTCTTGCGGATGAACTGGGTAAGCCATGTGTCGCTACCGGTGATGTGCACTTCCTTGAACCGGAAGATGAGGCCTTCCGCCGCATCCTCATGGCGGGCATGGGCTTTAAGGACGCCGACAATCAGGCGCCGTTATATTTCAAGACGACAGATGAAATGCTGGAGGAATTTTCCTATCTCGGGCAGGACCGTGCGATGGAAGTTGTCGTCACCAATACAAATCTGATTGCGGATTGGTGCGACACGCTGCGTCCCGTTCCACGCGAAAATTATCCGCCTAAGATGGAAAATTCAGCCGAAGAATTGGAACACATGTGTTATGAAAAGGCAAAACGCATGTACGGCGATCCGCTGCCGGAAAAGGTGCAGGCGCGTCTGGCGCGTGAACTGGGTTCAATCATTGGCAATGGCTATGACGTCATGTATATGATCGCACAAAAATTGGTTGCCAAATCGTTGGAAGATGGGTATCTGGTCGGTTCACGCGGTTCCGTCGGCTCTTCACTCGCTGCATTTATGTCGGATATCACGGAGGTAAATTCACTTGCACCGCATTATCTGTGCCCCAATTGTCATTATGTTGAGTGGCATGAAAATGAAGGGTATGGCTGCGGTGTGGACTTACCGGATAAGAACTGCCCGGATTGTGGTACCCCGTTGCGACGCGAAGGATTTTCCATCCCATTTGAAACATTTCTCGGTTTCAATGGGGACAAAGTGCCGGATATCGACCTGAATTTTTCCGGTGAATATCAGCCGAAAATCCATTGGTATACCGGTGAATTGTTTGGGCATGACCATGTATTTCGCGCGGGAACCATTGGTACAGTCGCAGAAAAGACTGCCTATGGCTATGTAAAAAAGTATATGGATGAGCGCGGTATACAGGCTGGACGTGCAGAAGAAAACCGTTTAACTGCCGGCTGTACGGGTATCAAGCGCACCACAGGACAGCATCCGGGCGGCATCGTTGTTGTTCCGAAAGAGGTCGATATCTATGATTTCTGTCCGGTACAGCATCCGGCGGATGATCCCAATTCTGATATTATTACGACTCATTTTGAATATCATTCCATCGATGAGAACCTGCTTAAGCTGGATGAGTTGGGACACGACGATCCGACGATCATCAAACATCTGGAGGAGTTAACCGGCGTCAATGCGCGTGAAATCCCGCTCAATGATCCGGACGTCATGAGTCTGTTTACTTCAAACAAAGCACTGCACTATGTTTCCGATGAGGAAGATCCGATTTTGGGTGATCTCGGCTGTCTTGCTGTGCCGGAGTTCGGTACAAAATTTGTCCGCGGCATGGTGCGTGACACCAAACCCACGTCGTTTGACGAATTGTTGTGTATTTCCGGTCTGTCCCATGGCACAGATGTCTGGTTGGGAAATGCACAGACATTGGTCGAACAGGGCGTTCCATTGAAGGAATGCATCTGCTGCCGAGATGACATTATGAATTATCTGTTGGGGAAGGGCGTTGAACCCAAGCTGAGTTTCCAGACGATGGAATCTGTGCGAAAGGGAAAAGGTCTCAAGCCGGAGATGGAAGAAGCCATGAAGGCACAAGACGTGCCGGACTGGTACATCGATTCTTGCAAAAAGATCAAGTACATGTTCCCCAAAGCACATGCCGTTGCGTATGTTATCATGGCGTTCCGCATTGCGTGGTTTAAGGTACACAAGCCGCTCGCATTTTATTCGGCATATTTCTCCATCCGTGCGAAAGGATTTGATGCGTCATGCATGATCCGCGGCGACAAAATCTGTATGGAAAAAATCCGTGAATTGCAGCAGAAAATACGGGATAAGACAATTTCTGCCGCAGAAAATGACATGATGACGACGTTAGAGGTTGTGCATGAATTTTACCGGCGCGGTTTTGAATTCAAACCCATGGATATCTATCAATCGGATGCGACGACTTTTCTGGTCACAGAAAACGGGCTGATCCCACCCTTTACATCCATGCCAGGCATTGGCGAGCAGGCGGCGCTCTCCATCGTGGAGGAACGCAAAAACGGTGAATTCCTCTCTCAGGAAGAAGTGGTTATCCGTTGCCCAAAAGTGTCGAAAGGTGTTGTTGAACTGCTCGGACAGATTGGTGCACTCGCAGACATGCCCGAAAGCACACAAGTCTCGCTGTTTTAATGTTTGGATGGTTTGCACAATGTTACGCGTGTGCGATTGGCATGAATTGAACTATCTTTTTGCATTTTTTGTTTATTTGGCGTAAAATACCAAAGAATGCTTGACAGCAAATTGCATAAATGATATTATGTTAGCGTGCTAAAGTGATAAAATAATAAAAAGTATAGGGGTGCGAAACACGATGAATCAATATGCGATCTCTACGCCGGAAGGCAGCCGTGACCGGTTGTTTGCAGCGACACGGCTGTTTCGGCAAAATGAGAAAAGAATCCGCAATCTACTCGAAGCGCGTGGGTATGATGAGATCATTACCCCGTCGTTGGAATATTATGATGTATTTGTACAGGCAGGTTCGTCCATTGGGCAGGAGAAGATGTATAAGTTGACAGACCGCAATGGTCGCTTGCTTGTGCTGCGCCCGGATAACACAACGCCGATTGCGCGTGTTGTCACCACCAAGTTGAACGACGATGTGTTGCCGCTGCGTCTGTATTATGTACAGAAAGTACATCGCGCCAGTTCCTTCCATCGAGGGCATTCCACTGAAGTCATGCAGGCGGGGGCGGAGTTGCTCGGCGCAAAGGGCATGATGGCGGACTTGGACATTTTGACAGCCGCATTTGAGGCGCTCGCAGCGGTGAAGGGTGAGACATTCCGCATTGAGTTGAGTCATGCAGCGATTTATAAAGCGCTCATTGCCTCGTTGGATGTCGACGTGGAGACGGAAGAGATCATCCGTTCGCATATTGAAAACAAATCCTATGCGGCGCTGGGCGATGTACTTGAGCCGTTTCAGGATCGGGAAGCCTATCAGGCGCTCAAAGCGATGCCCACCCTGTTTGGCGGCGGCGAGGTACTGGAAGAAGTTGCCCGCTTGACTGACAACAGTGATGTTTTGCGTGCCGTTGAATATTTGCGCGATTTGATTGATGCCATTACGACCGCAGGCTTTGGTGAAAATGTGATGATTGACCTCGGCCTGGTACAGGAAATTGATTATTATACCGGCATGATGTTCCGCGGTTATATGGGCGGCGCAGGCGCGCCTGTTCTGGTCGGCGGACGATATGACAGCCTGTGTGAAAAGTTTGGCAAGGATATCCCGGCAACTGGATTTGCGATTGATATCGACGCATTGTCCGATTCCGTTGAATTGAAACAGGAACAGACTGCCGAAGAATTGGTTTTCTGCGGTGCAGGATATCTCAAGCTGGCGTTGGATTATATCCATGTCAGCGGAAAAATGGCAGAGCTTGCGCCGTGCGATACGCTGGATCAAGCCATGGAAATGGCAAGGAAAAAGGGGTATCGCATATTGGTAACGTTTGATAAAAATGGGATTCAGAAGACGGAGGTGCAGGCATGACGCCGGAAAATACAATCCGTATCGCCCTGACCAAGGGCAGACTGGAAAAGAAAACACTATCTTTGCTGGAGCATTCGGGTTATGATGTCAGCGAATTGCGTTCCGGCTCTCGCAAGCTGATTTTTACATTGCCGGATTCCAATGTTGAATTGGTCCTCGCCAAGGCGGCGGATGTCATTACGTATGTGGAGCACGGCGTATGTGATATGGGCGTTGTCGGCAAGGACACCATTATGGAAAAAGGCGGCGCTTTTTATGAGACATTGGATCTCGGGTTTGGCAAGTGCCGGTTCTGCCTGTGCGGCAAGAAGGGCGAGGATTTTTATGCAGGGTATCACACCCGCACAATTGCAAGTAAATATCCCGAAGTGACGCGTGCATTCTTCTCGAAGAAGAACATGGACGTCAATATCATTAAAATTGAGGGCAGCGTTGAACTTGCCCCGCTGCTCGGTCTCGCAGATGCCATTGTCGATATCGTGGAAACAGGAACCACGCTGAAGGAAAACGGGCTTGAGCCGTATGAAACGGTTGCGCCGATCAGCGCACGTGTGATCGTGAATCTGGCGAGCATGAAGATGAAAAAACAGCAGATCCAACAGCTTACCCAGCAGCTACAGGATGGTCTGGAGGCAGACACATGAGTTTCTTGAAAGTAATTCGCGCCGACGGTCAGACAGAACAGCGTCAGATTGCGGAGATGAAGGCGCGTGCAGCGGACACTGCCGCTGATATTGACCGCAAAGTTGCGGCGATTATGGAAGATGTGCGCAAAAACGGCATGGAAGCGGTTGAGCGTTATTCTGTACAGTTTGACAAAAATAAGCCCTATATCGTTTCGCAGGAACGCATACAGCAGGCGTATGATACATGCCCGCGTGAATTGCGCGACGCATTGGAACTGAGCGCAAAAAATATTGCAGACTACCATGAAAAAATGATGGTAAAGACATGGGAATATGAGCGCGCACCGGGTGCAAAGCTCGGACAGGTTGTGCGCGGTCTGTCTCGTGTCGGAATCTATGTGCCGGGTGGCACAGCCGCTTATCCGTCTACCGTGTTGATGAATGCCGTCACGGCGAAGGTTGCGGGCGTCGGACAGATCATCATGGTGACGCCGCCAACGGAGAATTTGAGTGACGCTGTACTGGCAGCGGCAAAGATTGCGGGCGTGGATCAGGTCATTGCCTGCGGAGGCGTACAGGCGGTTGCTGCATTGACCTATGGCGCCGGGTTTATTCCGGCAGTTGATAAAATTGTTGGACCCGGCAATGCGTTTGTTGCGGCGGCAAAAAAACAGGCGTTCGGCAAGGTGGATATCGATATGATTGCAGGTCCATCGGAAGTTCTGGTCATTGCGGATGAGACCGCAGATCCGGTCTATGTGGCGGCTGACCTGCTGTCACAGGCAGAACATGACCGCATGGCTTCTGCCGTCCTGCTGACAGACAGTGAGCAATTGGCAAAGAGGATTTCTGAAGAAATGGATCGCCAGTCGGCGCAGATGCCCCGCCGGGATATCATCGAGGAATCGGTCAAAAACTATGGCATTGCATTGGTATTTGACAATCTGGAAGACGCTTGTGTGATGGCGGATGAGGTTGCACCGGAGCATCTGGAAATTGTGACGAAAGAACCGCGCGCGTTGCTGCCTAACCTGCACAACGCAGGTGCGATTTTCCTCGGCGCATATTCGCCGGAACCGCTCGGCGATTATATGGCAGGTCCCTGCCATGTCCTGCCCACATCGGGTACAGCGCGGTTTTTCTCGCCGTTGTCTACAGATACGTTCCTCAAAAAGACCAGCATCATCGAATATTCAGAGGATGAGCTGCTGAAAGTCGCTGATGGCATCATTGCCATGGCGGAGAGCGAAAAGCTGACGGCACATGCCAATTCTGTCCGCCGGAGAAAGGAGGCGCGTGCATGATTACATTACCGGAAAAGCTGTCCCGCATGACGCCATATGACCCGTGCGAGGACATCTATCAGATTAAACTGGATGCAAATGAGAGCTTTTTCTCCTTGCCGGACGACCTGCGCGACGCGATTGCAGCGGGGATTGATACCATTGATTTCAATCGTTATCCCGATCCGTCCGTAGAAGGTCTGCGCCATCTGGCGGGACGGGAATTCCGCGTAGCTCCGGGCAATATTGTCGTGGGCAATGGCTCAGATGAGCTGATTTCACTGATTATGAACACCTTTGCGCCGCGTGGCGGCAAAGTTATGGTGTTATCGCCTGACTTCTCCATGTATCAGTTTTATGCGGAGGTTGCAGAGCTGGAAGTTGTCAACATGCTCAAGGATGATGAATTCATGTTGACGGAACAGAACGTCATTGAACGTGCGCAGACGGAGAAACCCGATATTTTGATTTTCTCCAATCCGTGCAATCCGGGCGGGCAGGGGTTTACACATGCGGAAACCGTCCGCATCTGCCATGCATTGGAAGATATGCTGGTTGTCGTAGACGAGGCATATATGGATTTCTGGGATCAGAGCATTTTGGATGTGTCTACCGCGTTGGAAAATGTGCTCGTCATGAAGACGTTATCCAAGGCATATGGCTGTGCTGCATTGCGCTGTGGGTTTGTCATCGGGTATTCTGAATTGATCGATCAGCTCAATAAAACGCGTTCGCCATATAATGTGGGTTCATTGGTACAGATGGCAGCGTCCATTGTGCTGGAGGATACCTCCTGGCAGAAGGAACAGTGTGCGGCGATTGTCGCACGCAAACAGGAACTGGAACGTTCTTGTACCAAGCTCGCAGAGGAGTACGGTGTATTCACTGTTCTGCCGACGCACACCAATTTTGTTGTGTTGCGCACGCCGCAGTGTGGTGAAATTTTTGAAGAGTTGAAAAATCGCAGCATTTGTGTGCGTTGTTTCCCAAACTATCAGATGTTGCGCATCACAACCGGTAGTGCAGTGGAAAATGCACAATTGCTGGAAGAACTGAAGGATATCTGTGCGGGCATGCAGGGTTGAGTGCATCTCGCAGACAAAGGAGTATCGACGAATGGGCTACATAGGAATTGTAGATTACGGCGCAGGAAATTTGATGAGTGTATCCAAAGCGCTGGATTTCCTTGGGCTGGAAAATAAAATTGTCACCACGTCAGATCTGATGGATCGGGCGTCCGGCATTATTCTGCCCGGGGTCGGCGCGTTTCCCGATGCGATGCAGGCGTTGGCGGAATCCGGTCTGACGCAGTCGCTCATCCATGCGGCAAAGACACGTCCATTTTTGGGCATTTGCCTGGGGGCGCAGATGTTGTTTGAAGAGAGCGATGAGATGCATCTGACAAAAGGTCTCGGTCTGTTGCCTGGACGCGTCCAGCGCATTGATACGGATCTCAAGTTGCCGCAAATCGGTTGGAACAGTTTGGAATATCACAAAAATGATCCGCTGTTGGCAGGTGTGCCGGAAGGCGCTTATGTGTATTTTGTACATACGTTTAAAATGTGTCCGACAGATCACAATGATCTGATTGCGACATGTGATTACAATGACAGCGTCACGGCATTGGTCGGACGTGGGCGGCTGTATGGCAGCCAGTTCCATCCGGAAAAGAGCGGTGAGGTCGGTATGACCATCCTGCGCAATTTCGGAACTATGGTAGGAGGGGCACAATGAGAATTTTACCTGCAATCGACCTGCACGATCAGATGTGCGTGCGTCTGGTAAAAGGTGATTATGCAACTGCGCACAAGGTTGCGGAGGATGCAGTAGATACCGCCAAGTCGTTTCTTGCGGCAGGTGCGGAATTGATTCATATGGTTGACCTGGACGGTGCGAAGGACGGTACACATCCCAATTATCCGGTTGTGCGCCGTGTCATTGAGGAAACGGGTGCATCCGTCGAGCTGGGCGGCGGCATTCGCTGCATGGATGATGTCGCACGTGTGCTGGATCTGGGTGTCAAGCGCGTTATCATCGGGTCGGCAGCGGTCAAAAATCCACTGTTTGTCAAACAGGCCTGTGAGATGTATGGGGATAAAATTGCTGTCGGTATTGACGCACGCGGCGGTACGGTGCGCACAGAGGGCTGGATCAAAGACAGCGGCATGGAGTATATCGAGTTTGCAAAGTTGATGGAGTCCTATGGCGTAAAGACCATTATTTTCACTGATATCGATAAGGATGGCATGCTATCCGGCCCCAATTTTGCACAGCTTCAGGCATTGCGTGACGCCGTTTCCTGTGGGATTGTCGCATCAGGCGGCGTTTCCACACTGGAAGATATCGCAAAGCTGCGCGATATGGGTATTGAAGAAGCCATTGCGGGCAAAGCGGTTTATACTGGACAGCTCGATGTAAAACAAGCCATTGAAGTAGCAGGGGAGGCGTGACGATATGTTGGCGAAACGAATCATTCCCTGTCTGGATGTCAATGATGGACGCGTTGTCAAAGGCGTCAATTTTGTCAATTTGCGCGATGCAGGCGATCCGGTTGAGCTGGCGAAATTTTATTCCCAGCAAGGCGCGGATGAAGTGGTTTTTCTGGATATCACTGCAACATATGAAAAGCGCAGTACCATTATTGACGTTGTGCGGCGCACAGCGCAGCAGGTATTTGTCCCGCTGACGGTCGGCGGCGGCATTCGCACCAGTGACGACTTCAAAGATTTGTTGCGTGCAGGTGCAGACAAAATTTCTGTCAATTCTGCGGCAGTGAAAAACAAACAGTTGATTGCGGATGCAGCAAAGAAATTCGGCAGCCAGTGTGTTGTGGTTGCGATCGATGCACGAAGCTGTGACGATTTGGAAAAATGTCCGAGTGGTTATGAAGTTTATGTCGCGGGCGGACGCAAACCGGTCGGTTTGGACGCCGTTGCATGGGCGAAGGAAGTCTATGAACTGGGCGCCGGTGAGATTTTGCTGACCTCCATGGATAAAGACGGTACAAAATCCGGCTTCGAGCTGAATCTGACCCGGATGGTTGCCAATTCAGTCGGTATCCCGGTGATTGCTTCGGGCGGTTGTGGTACACTGGAGCATTTCTCTGATGTCTTTGAGCAGACCGGTGCAGATGCTGCGCTCGCCGCATCGCTGTTCCATTATGGCGAGCTGACCGTGCCGCAGGTCAAAGAATATCTGCACGGGAAACATATCCCGGTCAGACTGTGAGGAAAGTACATATGAATCTGGATAAATTTTTTCAAAAGAGTGAACTCATCCCTGTCATTTGTCAGGATGAGCGCACCAATGAAGTATTGATGCTGGGTTATGTCAACAAGCAGGCGCTTCAAAATACAATGGACACAGGAACTGCATGGTTTTTCTCACGCAGCCGTCAAAAGCTGTGGAATAAGGGGGAGACTTCCGGCAATTTTATCTTTGTCAATGAAATCTTGACGGACTGTGACGATGATACGCTGATTTACCGCGGCATTCCCAAAGGACCGACTTGTCACACAGGAAACCGCACTTGTTTTTATCAGCCGCCAATCTGGCAAAAAACAGATAAATAATTGCAATTTTTGTGTATAGAGGAGTAAAATACAATGTCAAAAGCATTTGAAAGTATGGAGTATGTCATTCAGCAGCGCCGTGAACAGCCGATGGAGAAGTCTTATACCTGTTATCTGTTTGACAAGGGTATGGACAAAATCCTGAAGAAGATCGGAGAGGAAACGGCTGAAACCATCATCGCAGCAAAAAATGGCGATCATGACAATTTGGTCGAAGAAATCAACGACCTGTTGTATCATTTGATGGTGATGATGAATGAGGCCGGTGTGACGCTGGCTGAGGTCGAAGCGGAAATGGACAAGCGCGCCGGTAAGATCGGCAATCTCAAGCAGTTCCATGTCAGCGACCATAATACATAATTGATATCAGTTGTTTAAGCAAAAAGGATGCAGTCCGCGGAGGACATGCATCCTTTGTTTCTGTAGGAACTGCGTGGCGTGCGTGAGATAGCCGGCAGTTGTATTGAGATATTTTTTTGTGTGTGATACAATGGCGTCAGGAAATCAGACACAAACTGCCGGAGGAGAACTGCAATGAAATTGATTTCATGGAATGTCAACGGTCTGCGCGCTTGCCTTGGAAAAGGCTTTCAGGATGTTTTTAACGCACAGAATGCAGATATATTTTGTTTACAGGAGACCAAAATGCAGCCGGGACAGGCGCAGGTGGACTGTGAAGGGTATGAAGAATACTGGTACAGTGCGGAGAAAAAAGGATACAGTGGCACAGCGCTTTTTACAAAGAAAAAGCCATTGCATGTCGTCTGTGGTATGGGAATGGATGTACATGACCATGAAGGACGGCTGATTACAGCGGAATATGACGATTTTTTTCTTGTCACGTGCTATACGCCCAATGCACAGAATGAACTCAAGCGGCTGTCGTACCGCATGCAATGGGAGGATGATTTCCGCGACTATGTGAACGAGTTGGACGCCATAAAACCGGTGATTATCTGCGGTGACCTGAACGTGGCGCATGAGGAAATTGACCTCAAAAATCCAAAGACAAACCGGGGCAATGCAGGTTTCTCCGATGAAGAACGTGCCAAGATGACAGAGCTGCTTGCATCCGGTTTTACCGACAGCTTTCGCTATCTGTATCCCGATGCGACCGGGATATACAGTTGGTGGTCCTATCGATTCAAAGCCAGACAGAACAACGCAGGATGGCGCATCGATTATTTTCTGGTGTCCAATCGCATTGCAGATAAAATCAAAAAAGCGGACATTTTGACGGATATTATGGGCAGCGATCATTGCCCGGTGGCGTTGGAAATTGATGTGTAAGGATTGCATATCCATCCGGGATTTTGGAAAAACTGACAGCGTGAAAGGAGCGATGTCAGATGCAGCGTGATATGCGTCGGTATAGCTGTTCGGTGTGCGGTTATGTCTATGATCCAGTTCATGGCGAACCGAAGGAAGAAGTCGGGGCAGGCGTGCCGTGGTCTTATGTGGATGACGGGTTTTATTGCCCGGTTTGTGGACAGGGCAAAGCGGCATTTCCGCGCATCCGTACAAAGCAGTTTCCGGGCACGGCAAGCCTGTGACAGCGTACAAAAACAGCCGGACGGCAATTCCGTCCGGCTGTTGTGCGCTGAGGAGAAACGAGGTCATCCGACCACGAGCTGATAGAGGCTGAGCATGATTGGCATGGTGATGGCAGAAAGCAGCGTAGAAAACGCAATAATCCGGCTGGAATACCGGTAATTTGTGCCGAACATTTGTGCAAACATCGAAGCGGCAACTGCACATGGCATAGAGACGCTGATAATCAGTACGGCGGAAACGCTGCGGTCAAATGGCAGAAACAGGAGCAATACAATCGTGACAAGCGGGACAACGACCAAACGGAACAGGGAAACAATGTACATGGAACGATCCCGGATGATTTCTTTGAGATTGGACTGCGCCAGATATACGCCGAGGACGATCATAGCCAGCGGGGTGTTCAGATCAGCGAGGAAGGAGATCGGGCTGGCGATCACCTCCGGGAGCTGGAATGAGGTGAGAAAAATCGCAAGACCGATAAAAAAGCCGAGTGTACCCGGATTGAACAGGATTTTTTTCCAGCTTACGCCGCCGTTGGAAGCTCGTCCACTCGCACGCATGAGCAACCATACGCCATACGTCCAGATGAGGATATTTGTAGCGACGATGTTGATCGAGCCGATGAATATGCCGTCGTCGCCGTACAGTGCCTGTAACAGCGGCAGCGCCATAAAGCCATTGTTGGAAAAAATGACACACATCCGTTTGTCCGCATAATCTGATGTACCTTTGCGGAAAACCAATGTAACAAGGACAATGGTGACCACGAGCAGCAGAACAGACAAGACAAAGGAGAGGATCAGTTTATCCAGCATCGCGGGGTCAAATTCACGGCGGAATGAATCGATGATGACACAGGGCAGGACAAAGGTCATGATGAGAGAAGACATCTGTCCCGAACCTTCATCGGTAATCATGCCGCGTTTGTAGCAGATGGCACCCACGCCCATCAGCAGGAACATAACAACGATTTGTGTGTACAGGGCTGAAATATCCAAAATAACAGCGTTCCTTTCTTTGACAAAAATTGAGATTGTTAAAAAACTGTTAGCAATTGATATTATGATACCATTTGGACTGCTGAATGTCAAAGTATAAACAAAGAACGGTCATTGACAGTTTGCACCGCGCAACGGTATACTGTTAGGGCAGAGAATCGTAATTGATTGAAGAAGGGATGAAGAAACCTGTGTTTGAACAAATTTTGAACAATGTGCGTCAGCAAGCCCCGCTGATCCACTGCATTACCAATTATATTACAACGAATGATTGTGCCAATATTGTATTGGCATGCGGCGCGTCGCCAACGATGGCAGAGGCGGAACAGGAAGCTGCTGAAATTGCATCTGTGGCAGGCGCTGTCGATATCAACATCGGAAATCTCAATGCAATGACTGTGCATGCGATGCATCAGGCGATTGCCGCAGCCAATCGGACCGGTGTGCCGGTGGTACTCGATCCGGTCGGAGCAGGTGCGTCGGCGTATCGTATGGATACATTGCGTGATTTTTTTTCGTCATATCGGTTTGCCGTTGTGCGCGGCAATGTCTCTGAATTGCTGGCAGTTGGCGGTGCAGCATCCAATACAAAAGGTGTGGATGCCGGTGCGGCAGATGCTGTGACCGAAGAAAATTTAGAAGCACATGTGGCGTTTTTCAAGCAGTTGAGTGCAACACTTGGCGCAGTGGTGTCGGTCAGCGGTGCGATTGATATCATTGCATCGCCGGAGCGCGCCTACATCTGCCGCAATGGGCATCCGATGATGTCCAGGGTAACGGGTACTGGTTGTATGCTTTCTGCGCTTACAGCGGCGTTCTGCGGCGCGAATCATGACAATATTTTGCAGGCTGCCGCTGCTGCGACGGCAGTGATGGGCGTGGCGGGTGATATCGCTTATAAAAAGACCATGGAAATGGGTGGAGGAACCGGTACATTCCGCGTCTGCCTGATGGATGCAGTCAGCTTGATGGATGCACAGACATTACAGGGAGGAATGAACGTTGAAATTCGATAGAGAACAGGTAACACATGCCATGTTGTTATATGCCGTCACTGACCGCGCATGGACAGGAGACAGCACGTTATATCAACAGGTTGAACAGTGCCTGAAGGGCGGCGCGACATTGGTACAGATCCGTGAAAAGGGACTTGCTCACGAAGCGTTTGTTGCAGAAGCAAAGGAGATTGTACAGTTATGCCACAGGTATGGCGTATGGTGTGTCATCAATGACGATGTACAAGCGTGTCTGGAGAGCGGCGCGGATGGTGTACATGTCGGTCAGGACGACATGGAAGCAGGGGATGTGCGTGCGCTGTTGGGAGAGGGCAAACTCATCGGCGTGTCGGCACATTCTGTTGCGGAGGCACAGGCGGCGCAGCAACGCGGTGCAGATTATCTGGGTGTCGGCGCCGTGCACAGCACGGGAACCAAGACAGATGCCGCGCCGCTGACGCATCAGGAAATTTGTGATATTTGCGCAAGCGTTTCCATTCCCTGTGTCGCCATCGGCGGGATTAAGCTGGACAATATGATGGAACTTGCAGGGACAGGCGTTGCGGGTGTGGCGATTGTCTCCGGCATTTTCGCTGCAAAGGATATCCAGTCAGCGACAGCGGCATTGCGTGCACGTGCAGAGGAGATGGTACAGGCATGAAAGTACAGGGCGCAATTTTTGATCTGGATGGAACATTGTTGGATTCCATGCCGTTTTGGGAGACGGTTGGCTCCCGATATTTGGAAGAACGCAATATTCCAATTCCGGATGATCTGCCGCTGCGGCTGAAAACGATGACATTGACGGAGGCGGCAGAATATTATCGCGGGATCTTTGGCATCACGGAACCGGTAGACACCATCTGCCGTCAGATCAGTGACATGATTGCCGAGGATTATCGCAGCCGTGCGCCGCTCAAAGCGGGCGTGCGCACGATGTTGGACAACCTGAGGGAAAAAGGTATCCCCATGTGCATTGCGACTGCCACAGGTCGCGAGCTGGTCGAAATGGCGCTTGACAGGCTGGAGATCGGAGACTATTTTTCGTTCCTGCTCACTTGTGGTGATTTGAACACGAGCAAAAACCAGCCGTACATCTTTGATGAATGCGCACGCAGGCTGGGTACACCCAAAGCGCAGACGGTTATTTTTGAGGATAGCCTGCATTGCATTGAGACTGCAACCCGCGCGGGATATCCTGTTGTTGGCGTGTATGATAACTCTGCGCGCAGTGAGGTTGATATGATCCGTCCGTTGTGCCGCCAGTATATTATGGATTGGGAGGATTTTTGTTATGAATAAGATACTTACCATTGCAGGATCGGATTGCAGCGGAGGCGCAGGGATTCAGGCGGATATCAAGACGATCACAGCGCATCGCATGTATGCCATGAGTGCAATCACAGCGCTGACCGCACAGAACACCACCGGCGTATATGGCGTGTATGAGGCATCGGCCGATGCGCTGGCACAGCAATTGGATTGCATTTTTACAGATATTGTGCCGGATGCCGTAAAAATCGGCATGGTTTCCTCGGCGGAACTGATTTCAGTGATTGCGGATAAACTTCGGCAATACCATGCAAAGAATGTGGTGTTGGATACCGTCATGGTTTCTACCTCGGGGCATTCGCTGCTGCGGACAGAAGCGGTGGAAGCCCTGTGCACGCAGCTCATGCCGCTGGCACAGATCATTACGCCCAACATCCCGGAAGCCGAAGTGCTGTCGGAAGGTCGGATTGAAACCAAAGAACAGATGGAACAAGCCGGTGGTTCCATCGCAGCACAGATTGGCGGCGCAGTGCTCATCAAGGGCGGACATCTTACAGAGAGCGCAGACGACGTACTCGTTTGGAATGGACAGACGTTCTGGTTTGAGGGTGCGCGCATTGACAATCCGAACACCCACGGCACAGGATGCACATTGTCCTCTGCCATTGCCTGCGCACTCGCGGCGGGCGCCGATATTCCCGATGCTGTGCGACAGGCAAAGACCTATTTGACCGGCGCGCTGCGCGACGGGCTGGATCTGGGAGCCGGCAGCGGACCGGTTAACCACTGCTGGAACCTGTGACAGCGACTCATGACCACAATATATTGTGGTCATGAGAGAGGGGGACAACAAAATCAAAAATTTTTTTAAAGTTCGTTTTATGATTTGACCGATCCGGCGCTTCTGACCGGGGCTGTTCTCCCAGGAGCGGAAGATTTGTTTGTAAAATGCGGCTTCTCTGCCTGCCTGCCCCGGGTTTGTCAGCAAAATCGTTCCTGCTCCTGCACGCGGTTGGTATCGCTGCGGCGGGTTGGGAAAAACGGGCACGCTGGTCAAAAATCAAGAAATAGGAATGATTCCTATCAGTTTGGGAGCACCACAAGAGGGGGTTGCGCCCTTGACAGATGCGCCTCGGCGTACTAAAATATAAAACAGTTCCGGATACACAGAACACAATATATTGTGTTATTGTGTATAAAAAGTGTGCATATTTTGTATTGCGTGCACAGTGGTCGGAACTTATTTTATTAGAATAACCAGAGGAGCAGCAATAGATGATTCAGCAGATTGAGAAGAGAGACGGCAGATGCGTGTTTTTTGATATAACAAAAATCGCCAATGCCATCTACAAGGCCGCAGAAGCGTCCGGCGGTCATGATTACCAGATGTCGATGCGGCTGGCTTTGGATGTGGCGGACTATGTGGAGGAGCACAGCCCGACTGGGACGCCGACCGTAGAGTACGTACAGGACGCGGTGGAAAAGATTCTCGTCGAGAGAGGTCATGCAAAAACGGCAAAGGCCTATATCCTGTATCGCAATGAACGTTCGCGCCAGCGCGAGATGAATACCGGGCTGATGAAGATCTATGAAGATTTGACGTTCCAGTCCGCCATTGAGAACGACATCAAACGCGAAAATGCCAACATTGACGGCGATACGGCGATGGGTACGATGTTGAAATACGGTTCGGAGGGCGCGAAGCAGTTCAATGAGATGTTCCTGCTCGAACCGTATATTGCCAAAGCGCACCGCGAGGGCGATATCCATATTCACGACTTTGATTTCTATACCCTGACCACGACCTGCACACAGATTGATCTGCTGAAACTGTTTGACGGCGGGTTTTCCACAGGACATGGTTTTCTGCGTGAGCCGAATGATATCATGAGCTATTCGGCGCTGGCGTGTATTGCCATCCAGTCCAATCAGAATGATCAGCATGGTGGTCAGAGCGTGCCAAACTTTGATTACAGTATGGCGCCAGGTGTACGCAAGACCTATTGGCACAAATACCGTGATAATCTTGCGAAAGCATTGGAAGCATACGGCGTCGAAGATGATGGATTGGAGACCGCAAAAGCACTGGTTGAGGCATGTGATCAGAAGCCTGTGCTCGCCGATAACAATGGAGCGTCTGAATATATCCGCAGCCGCCTGCTTGAGCGCTTGGATGCGGACACAGTCGATCGAATTCTTGCCTTTACGGTCAAGTATGCGCGCCGCGAGACGGAACGCGCAACGTATCAGGCAATGGAAGCGTTGGTACATAATCTCAATACCATGCATTCCCGCGCAGGTGCACAAATCCCGTTCTCGTCCCTGAACTACGGTACGGATACCTCGCCGGAAGCTCGACTTGTTATGAAGAGCTTGTTGTTGGCAACGGAGGCGGGGTTGGGCAACGGCGAAACATCCATTTTCCCAATCCATATTTTCAAGGTGAAGGAAGGCGTCAATTACAATCCGGAAGACCCGAACTATGACCTGTTCAAGCTGGCCATGCGTGTTTCCGCAAAGCGTCTGTTCCCGAATTTCTCGTTCCTCGACGCGCCGTTCAATGCGCAGTATTACAAGCCGGGTTATCCGGAAACTGAGGCGGCGTATATGGGCTGCCGCACCCGTGTCATTGCCAACAATTTCGATCCATCCCGACAGATTGTCAACGGACGCGGCAACCTGAGTTTTACATCGATCAACCTGCCGCGCATTGCCATCAAGTCAAACGGCGATGCAGAGTGTTTCTTCCGGGAACTCGATGAAAAGCTCGATCTGGTCATCAACCAGCTCAAAGCGCGTTTTAAGATTCAGAGCGAGAAACGTGTACGCAATTATCCGTTCCTGATGGGTCAGGGCGTTTGGATCGATTCCGACAAGCTCGGTCCGGATGATAAGGTCGGAAAAGTGCTCAAGCACGGTTCTCTGACCGTAGGCTTCATCGGTCTTGCCGAGTGCCTCAAAGCGCTTATGGGCAAGCATCACGGTGAATCGGAACAGGCACAGCGCATGGGTCTGACCATTGTGACCCGGATGCGTGAACGCATGGATCGTGAGAGCCGTGAAACCGGTATGAATTTCACCGTCATTGCGACACCGGCAGAGGGGCTGTCCGGGCGGTTTACCCGTCTGGATCGCAAGCTCTATGGTTTGATTCCGGGTGTCACGGATCGGGATTATTACACCAATTCGTTCCATGTACCCGTTTATTATCCGATTTCAGCATTCAAAAAAATTCAGATTGAAGCGCCATATCATCAACTCACCAATGGCGGACATATCAGCTATGTCGAGCTGGATGGTGATCCGACACAGAATCTGGATGCCTTTGAAGCAGTCATCCGTTATATGAAGGAAAGCGGGATTGGTTATGGTTCCATCAATCATCCGGTCGATCGCGATCCCATCTGCGGTTATACTGGAATTATCGATGAGGTGTGTCCGCGTTGCGGTCGCCGCGAAGGGGAAGCTGTCAGCGTAGAAAAATTGCGTCAGTTAGGCGTCTATAAGAATTATAACAGTGATACCATCGGATATCACGGGGATCCGAATGAAGAACGGGATCGCCGTCCGAATCCGCTCCGTTAATCCATATACAGGTCTATTTGAGGAGGTATTTATTATGACTCATTTCAATCATATCACATACAATGAAAATGGTGAGGAAATGGTAGGCGAAGGCGTTGGATTTGAGCGCATCCGCCGCATCACCGGCTATCTGGTCGGTACATTGGATCGTTTTAACAATGCGAAGCGGGCCGAAGAGCATGATCGTGTCAAGCATGACATCTATCGCAAGGTAGAAAATGAGGCGGACTGTGTGTGCCACGACATCCGTCACAGTGCATAAGCCGATGGTCGATCAAATGCTTCGAATTGCCGGAGTCATCGATGAATCCATTGTCGATGGCCCCGGCATACGCTTTGTTATTTTCACACAGGGTTGTCCGCATCACTGTCCGGGCTGCCACAATCCGCAGACACACGATTTTTCAGGCGGACAAGAGGTCAAAATTTCCCGCCTGCTGGCTGATGTTCAGGCAAATCCGCTCGTTGGTGGTGTGACATTGTCCGGCGGTGAGCCGTTTTGTCAGCCCAAACCGTTGGCGGAACTGGCGCGTATGCTGCGTTTGAATGGCAAGCATATTATGGCGTATACCGGCTATACATGGGAACAGCTTTTGGAAATGAAAGATCCGGATGTGCTTGCGTTGTTGCAGCAGTGTGATGTGTTGGTAGATGGTCCGTTTCTCATGGAACAGCGTGATTTGTCGCTGCGTTTTCGCGGCAGCCGAAATCAACGCCTGATTGATGTGCCCCAATCGCTCGAACAGGGCTGCGTTGTCACAACTTCCTGTTCACATCTGTGATTTGGAAAATATATCCAAATTTATTGTGCGAATATATTAAATTCGTTTGCGCCATATTGAGTAAAAATATTATTGACAATTACCTGTGAGTTGATATAATTAAATCATAAAGTACACATTTTCGGCGGATGAGGGCGAAGGTATGCCGTGTGCAGGAAGGGGAAAGACTGCGGGCGGCACTTGTTTTGTCCATCCACACCGGGATCGGGCGCAGAATCTCCGGGTATACAGATTCGGAATCCACATGCGCGGATCCGGTTCAGAAAATTATGTAAGACGGTACTTTGTAACCAGCGGAAGGGCTGTTCTGTAGGAGAGCGGAACAGCCCTTTTTCATTTTGTCAAAACGCGAAAGAGGAATAAAAATTTTTTGAGACATTGACAAATTTTGCATATACGTTATACTTAAGTGAGAATAACGCGCTGGGAGGGAATTCCATATGAAAATGAAAAAGTGGGTTGTAACAATTTTGGCTGCGCTATTGTCTGTAGGCATCTTGACGGGGTGCGGGTCCGGCGGCAGCACAGATACAGATACTGGCAGCGCAGTTGATATGGGTAATACCGGCGCTCTGAGCGGTGAAGTGACTGTATTTGCAGCAAAGAGCATGACCGACTGTCTGGATGAATTGATTGCGGCGTACAATGAAGAGAATCCGGATGTCGAAATTACTGCGAATTATGCGGGTTCAGGTGACCTTCAGAGCCAGATTGAAAACGGCGCACCGTGTGATGTATTCCTGTCTGCGGCACAGAAGCAGATGGATGCGCTATGCGACCAGGGGTTGATGGCGGAAGATACGCGCAGCGATCTGTTGACCAATGAGGCTGTTCTGGTTGTGCCAAAGGATTCGGATGGTATCACATCGTTTGAGGAGCTCGCTTCGGATTCGGTGGAAAAGGTAGCCATTGGTAATCCGGACAGTGTGCCGGTCGGTCAGTATGCACAGGAGATTTTGACCACTTTGGGCATTTGGGATGTGGTCAACGCCAAGGCGGTTCTCGGCTCCGATGTTCGTCAGGTACTTGCCTGGTGTGAAACCGGCGAGGTAGATGCTGGTATTGTATATGCAACGGATGCAGCAGTGACGGACAATGTTACCGTTGTCTGTGCAGCACCGGAGGATAGTTGTTCCCCGGTTGTCTATCCCGTTGCACTCACCTAAGATGGCGCGCAAAACGAAGCTGCACAGGACTTTCTAAAATTTATCCAGAGCGATGATGCAGCGAAGGTGTTCGAGGAATACGGCTTCGGCATTGCGGCGTAAACAGAAGGACAAACCACAGGAGAATGCAAAATGGACATATCGCCCCTCTTTTTGACCCTGAAAATTGCATTGACAGCGACAGCATGTTCAGTCGTGCTCGGCATTGGCGCGGCGTGGCTTGTGCTGCGCCTGCGCCGCGGGCAGGGGCTGGTGGATGGTATACTCACACTGCCCATGGTGTTGCCGCCGACCGTGGTTGGCTTTGGCCTGTTGTTGCTGCTCGGAAAAAATGGACCGCTTGGCGCAGTGTTGCAGGCAGTGGATATTTCTGTTATTTTTACACCGGCGGCGGGCGTGATTGCGTCCACCGTCGTTGCATTTCCGCTGATGTACCGCACCGTGCGCGGTGCGATGGAACAGTTGGATCCGGATTTGGCGGCAGCAGGACGCACATTGGGCATGAGTGAATGGAAAATTTTTGTGCACATCACGTTGCCCGGTTGTACGCCCGGCATTGCCGCAGGCACGGTGTTGGCATTTGCACGTGCGCTTGGCGAATTTGGTGCGACCATCATGATTGCAGGCAACATTCCAGGCAAGACACAGACGATGTCCGTGGCCATTTATTCCGCCGTGCAGGCGGGAAAAGCGCATTATGGAGAAGCGGCGTTATGGGCGGGCACAATCTGTGTGTTGTCGTTTGCCGGTATGATTGCAGTCAATCTCTGGAACAGCCGCTATGTACGGCGAAAGGAGGGGAAACCCCGGTGAGTCTGTGTGTGGATATTCACAAAAAGCTGGGTGTATTTTCGCTCGATATGCAGGCGGAATTTCCTGATGCGCCGACCGCGATTATTGGGGCGTCCGGCAGTGGAAAAAGCCTGCTGCTGCGATGCATTGCGGGAATTGCCGTACCGGACACGGGATGTATTGCACTGGGGGAAAAAATATGGTATGACAGCACAAAGCATATCAGTGTGCCGCCGCAGCGCCGTCATGCCGGATATCTGTTCCAACAATATGCGCTGTTTGAAAATAAGACAGTGGCAGGGAACATCATGACAGGCATGCGCGGCACAAAACAGGAAAAACAACAGGCGTGCACCGAATTGATGCAGCGCTTCCAGCTCACTGCACTAGCCAAACATCGTCCGGCTCAGCTTTCCGGGGGACAGAAGCAGCGCACGGCACTTGCGCGTATGTTGGGGGCGCAGCCGGAGGTGTTGTTGCTTGACGAGCCGTTTTCTGCGCTGGATACATACCTGCGCAGTGAGGTGCGTCAGCAGATGGCGGAAGTGCTCGCAAGCCATGTGAGCGTATCGTTGCTTGTCACACATGATTTTTCCGAAGCCATGCAGCTTTGTCCATGTGCGGCTGTCGTATCAGATGGGCGAATTGTCGAGCAGGGCAAATGCATGGACCTGTGGCACAATCCGAAAACGCGCGCCTGTGCCGAATTGACCGGGATGCGCAATTTTTTTCCGCTGCCGGATGACTTGCAGACGGAGAAACATGGCAAGTATTGCCTGGGTATTCGTCCTGAAGATTTCCGCCCGGCACGGGAAGGGGATGCAGTCACATTTTCGGGAATGGTACAGCGCATTCTGCCCGGCATTCATACGGATCAGGTAGTCATACAAACACCACAGGGTATGCTGATCTGGACAATTGCACATGATACAGATCATTTGCCCCGGATAGGAAACTGTATCGCGCTTTCCGCGGATACACATCGATTCCATATCCTGAAAATCGATAAAACCTGACAGATTCTGTCATCAGATACTTGAAAGCGCATTTGGAATGTGATACCATACAAACATTCAATTACATCACAGAATGGAAAGGATGCGTATGGTATGGAGCTTCTGGAGCAATATATTCGTGAAAAAGGCGTCGTGAAGGAGGGAAATGTCCTCAAGGTAGACAGTTTCCTCAACCATCAGATGGATGTACATCTTTTTTCTGAAATGGGGCGGGAATGGAGACGTTTGTTTGCGGATGTACCGATCAATAAAATTCTCACCATCGAAGCCTCTGGCATCGGCATTGCATGTATTGCGGCACAGATGTTTGAGGTTCCGGTGGTTTTTGCAAAAAAAGCACAGTCGATCAACATCGACGGAGAGGTTTATGCCTCCAAAGTTCAGTCATTTACGCACAAACGTGTATATGACGTGATTGTATCCAAAAAATTTCTTTCACCGGAAGACCATATTCTTGTCATCGACGATTTTCTTGCAAACGGCTGCGCGGTCAACGGATTGATTGATATCATTGAGGCGTCTGGCGCAACGCTGGAGGGTGTCGGCATCGCCGTAGAAAAGGGGTTTCAGGACGGCGGCAAGTTGCTGCGTGAGCGCGGCGTCCGTTTGGAATCGCTCGCGATTGTGGATGCGATGGATGCAAAGACCGGTACGCTCACGTTCCGTCATTGAATTTCTTTCCCAAAATAGAAAACACAACGCCGACGGTCTGTGCCGTCGGCGTTTTATGCGGTGTGGGATTTGGTTTTATCTGCGGTTAGATGTTCTCCAAATCTTGAGTTTTTCTGCTTGCTGGATGAGCTCTTCGCGGAACTGCGGATGTGCGACGGAGATAATTGCCTCTGCGCGTTCCCACGTGGACAGACCCTTCAGGCATACCTTGCCGTACTCGGTGACGAGGTAATGGGTGTTGGTGCGGGTATCCGTGACGGTAGAACCCGGATTGAGTGTAGGTACGATACGGCTTTTCAGCTCACCGCTGCGGGTCGTGAAAGTGGAAGAACAGCAGATGAAGCTCTTGCCGCCGTTGGACAAATAGGCGCCCAGCACAAAATCCAACTGTCCGCCTGCACCGCTGATGTGCTTGACACCTGCGGATTCGGCATTGATCTGACCGGTGAGGTCGAGGTCAACCGCATTGTTGATCGAGATGAAATTGTCGATTTGTGCGATGGTACGGGAATCGTTGGTATAGCTGACCGGCACGCTCATCAGAGCCGGATTGTTGTCCATGTAGTCGTACATCTTTTGAGTACCTGCACCGAAGGCATAAACCTGACGACCCTTGTCGATATTTTTCCTGTTACCGGTAATCTTACCGGCCGCTGCGATGTCAACAAAGCCATCGACATACATTTCTGTATGTACACCCAGGTCTTTCAGATCGGACTGTGCGATCAGCGAGCCAACTGCATTGGGCATACCGCCAATGCCAAGCTGGAGGCAGGCGCCATTTGGGATTTCCTCGACAATCAGCTTTGCAACGGTCTCATCAATTTCAGTTGCAGCGCCGCCGCCACCCATCTGACCGATCGGAGGATTGTTGCCTTCGACGATCATATCAACTTTGCTGATATGTACGCCTTCTTCAAAACCACCCAAACAACGCGGCATATTCTGGTTTACTTCAACGATAATGACTTTTGCGGTTTCACAGACAGCGGCGAGATGAGACGCATTCGGACCAAAGTTGAAATAACCGTGCTTGTCCATTGGTGCGACCTGAATCATGACGACGTCCGGCTTGGCGATGTTCTCTCGATACCAGCGCGGCAGCTCAGAATAGCGCAACGGTGCATAATATGCGATGCCATCGTTTATCATGTGGCGCTCGATGCCGCTCATATGCCAGGAATTCCAGGAGAAATGCTTATTTGCTTCGGGGACTTGTGCAATTGCGAGTGGCCACAACAGAATACCGCCGCGAATGTTGACGTCATACAATTCATCCGCGCGCGCGGCGAGTGCTTTGTCCAGTTCAACAGGGGTACCGGTGCACCAGCCAAAATCCAGCCAATCGCCGCTTTTAACAACTTTAACCGCTTGCTCTGCGGTTGTGAGTTTACTCTGATAGAGCGCCTGATAATCCATACGTAAAGATCCTCCGTTCATGTAATATACTCAAAAAGAGATAAAAATCAGTGCAAAACACACAAAAACACGGGAGTTTTACACGATTTATTGTACCAGTGAGAGAGGGTTTCGTCAAGCAGGCTGACGAAAATTGCGCACAATTGGGTTGTTGTATTTGGCAGGGGTATGTTGTACCATAAATAAGATAAAAAATAAATCAGTAGGAGAAACAAACGATGAATGCGATGAAAACAAGTGGAATCTTTTTCCCAGCGTTGCTGTGTACACTGCTTTGGGGCAGTGCATTCCCCGCCGTTAAGACAGGGTATACCTTATTTGGCATTGGGGATGACATATACAGCAAGTTGTTTTTTGCGGGCTGGCGGTTTATGCTGGCGGGTGTTGCCGTGCTTGCTATTTCCATTGTGCGCAATAAAAAGTTGATTTTTCCCAAGCGTTCACTTTGGAAGGGCATTTTGTTGCTGGGTTTTGTACAGACTACCTTGCAATATGTGTTTTTTTACATCGGTCTGTCGCATACAACCGGCGTCAAAGGTTCTGTCATCACAGCGATGTCCACCTTTTTGGCAGTCGGTGCGTCACATTTTCTGTTTCCTGATGACCGTCTGACCACGCCGAAAACAGTTGGATGTGCCATTGGATTTGTCGGTGTTGTGATGATTAGCCTCAGTTCAGTTGATGCGCTTGGCGGAGGTTTTTCATTGACTGGAGAGGGGTTTATGCTGTTGTCAACCGTGGCATCCGGTGCAGGTGCAGTTATCAGTAAATTTGTTGCAAAAGGGGAATCCCCGATGATGATTACCGGCTGGCAATTGTTTTTTGGCGGTGCAGTGCTGTTGGTTGCAGGTGTGTTTGGCGGAGGGCATTTTTCGACTGTCACCCCGAAAGCGATTGCACTGTTGGCATATCTGATTTTTCTGTCGGCGGCAGCGTTCAGTATCTGGACCTGGCTGCTCAAGAAGTATCCGGTGGGAAAAGTCACGGTATATAATTTTCTCGTGCCGGTATTTGGCACGCTGATGTCCGGCATTATTTTGAATGAGACCATATTTACGGTACGCAATATGCTGTCGCTGCTATTCGTGTGCATCGGCATTGTGCTGGTGAATCGAACAAAAGAAGACCATTAGATTGCATGGATAAAAGAACCAGCCCGGTTTGGGCTGGTTTTTTGTATGCAGATATCAAGGGTTTAACTTTCGATAGACCGTCCGGTACATCGTTGTAAAGCATGCCACGCCGCCGAGCAGATTGGAAATCGGTTCAGCGAGGAAGACGCCATATACACCCAATCCGGCTACATGTGGCAGCAACAGCGTCAGCGGGATAACAACAATACCCTTCCGAAAAATGGAAAAGAAAATCGCATGGTGTGATTTACCCAGTGCAGTAAATACGGATTGTCCGGAAAATTGCAGCGCCATCAGGAAGAATCCGAAGAAGTATACATGCATCGCAGGTATGCCTGCGGCAGTTAAGGCGGGATCGGTGTTGAAAATATGGATAAAAAAGCGTGGGAATAGGGAAATCACACCCCAAACGGCAAGGGAATAGACAATCAGTGCGATCGACATGAACCGGATCGCCTGCCGCACACGAATGTGCAATGCCGCGCCATAATTAAAGCTGATAACTGGCTGCGCGCTGCCGGAAATGCCATTGATGGGCAGCATGATAATTTCCCGCACAGAGTTGAGTACAGTCATAACACCCACATATAGATCCCCGCCAAAATATTGCAGGGAACTGTTGCACGCGACCTGTACGAGACTATTGGTCACGCTCATGGTAAAGCCTGCAAGCCCCAGCGTCAGAATACGCTTGACGCGCGTTGCCTGCAATATCAGATGTTTCCGTCGCAGGCGCAGCAGCGTGCGTGAGCTGGTCAGAAATCGCATGGTCCACAACGCTGCGACAAATTGGGAGAGTACGGTCGCGCAAGCTGCGCCGCGTACACCCATATCCAGAACAAAAATAAAAATTGGATCCAGGATCAGGTTGAGAACAGCGCCGATCAGTACCGTCAGCATGCCCGTGCGTCCGAATCCTTGCGCATTGATAAACTGGTTCATGCCGAGCGACAACATGACAAATACATTGCCCAATAGATAAATGGTGATATAAGACATGGCATAAGGAAGGGTGACACTGCTTGCGCCCAGTGCGAGCAACAGAGGACGTCGTACCAGCAGACCCACGACTGTCAATCCCAGACCGAAACACAACAACAATGTCAGACAGTTTCCCATAATGCCCTCAGCTTCTTTTTCCGCACCAGAGCCGCGCTGTATAGAGAACAGCGGTGCACCGCCCATGCCGATCAGATTTGCAAAGGCAACGACAATGGTAATGATAGGGAAACATACCCCTAAGCCGGTGAGCGCATTGGTTGCATCTGCGCCGATGCGACCGATATAAATTCGATCGACGATATTATATAGTATGTTGACCAATTGTGCCAATGTCATGGGTACTGCAAGACGGATGATATTGGACGAAATACTTCCGGTTGAGAAATCAGTTCTTGGCTGTATATTCACGATAAAACACAGGCTTTCTGTTGAGATGGTACTGTTATTATAACATTGCCGGACGAAGCATGCAAAAAAAGAGAAGCTGTCCTGTGATGATGGCAATCAAACAGAAAAAAAGCACAAAATTGATGTAAAAAACGAACGTGTCTTTGACAAGAATTGAGAAGTTTTATGACATAACAAAAGAATGAAAAAATGTGATTGACTTTTATCTGAAACTGGAATATTCTCTCTGTTGGATATTTCGTTTACGTTTATCGGCAGGGAAATTGTGGAGGTATGGAATGGAACAAAAGAGGTCGTTTTTTCATTCGATTGGCAAAGACAATCGGTATATTGTCGGAAACCTGTTTTACGCTTATTTTGCGCAGGGGTTTGCGCTGATCATGTTGGGTGCGATTTTGCCGGTGCTCAAGGCGGATTATGCGCTCAATTATCAAATCGGCGGTATGCTGCTGTCTGTACAGTCCGTCGGTTATGCAGTTGCCGGTCTGGGTGCAGGGTTTCTGCCGTTGTATTTTGGTCTGAAACGTTCCTTTATCCTGTTGACATCCGGCGTTGCCATCGGTATGGGCATGTTGTTGGTGAGTGGCAATCCTGTGTGGCTGTTGATTGCGATGGGGCTCATCGGTATCAGCAAAGGTGCAGTTACCAATTATAATAATCAGATCATGAGTGATCTCGCGCGCGGCAATGCAGGTCCGCTCAACATGCTGCATGCATTTTTTGCCATTGGCGCATGTATTGCGCCGTTTGTGGTACTGCTCTGCTCCAAAGTAGATGCATCGGGTTGGCGGTTGGCGGCTGCCATTGCAACGGTAGTTGCCGTATTCGGTCTGTTTGCTATGTCCCGCATGAAACTGGAGAACACCCGCGCTTCCGGCAATCAGGGAGAAAAAGCTACTGTTTCATTTGGTTTCTTTAAAGAACGGATTTTTTGGGTCACTGTACTGATGGTCTTTTTCTATCAGTGCATAGAAGCGTCCATGATGGGGTGGCTGACATCGTTTTTTGTTGATTCAGGTGTTATGACCAATGATTTTGCGCAGGTTGTCACGTCTGCACTGTGGATTGCACTGTTGGCCGGTCGATTTTTATGTTCCGGGCTTGCGCTGCGTTTCCGTCCATATCAGATGATTTTGGTTATGGCAGCAGGACAGCTTGGTTTCCTGTATCTGCTCATTCACAGTCACAGCTTTGCTATGATGATGGTAGCGACCATTGGTCTTGGGTTGAGTATGTCCGGCATGTATGGTACCTCGGTATCCAATGCGGGCGATCTGTTTGCACGGTATCCGGTTTGTATGGGCTTTTTTGTCCTGCTGACCAGTATGGGCGCAGTTGTCGCACCGTCTGCTGTCGGCATGTTGGCAAATGTCGCAGGTATGCGCAATGGTCTTGCTGTGCTGTTGGTTGCGGCAGTTGCACTCATTGTCATGGCGATCTATAACGCAGCCGTTGTGTGTGGTCGTGCGTTTACAAAGCATACCATCCATCATCACGTGTAAAACATAGCATCTGTTTGTAAGCAAGAGGGAACACCCGCGATTTTTCATAAATCGCGGGTGTTTTTGTACATGTGCAATCAGGTTTCGCCAAAATGAATGGTAGTATCTTCTGTATTCTGCATTTGCAGACGCAGGCTGAGCGGCATTGTCCAACTGTTGTGGTCAGTATGCAGCAACTCCTCCGCACGTTCGGAGAGTGGTTCGCCGAGATACTCATGATACAACGTCTTGATTTCCGGATTTTCGTGGGAATAGCGTAGCGGGCTCAGGCGATCGAGCTTATAGAGCAGTTCTCCGCGGATTTCTGCCTGTTCGGTTTGTTCAAATGGAATCGGCTGTCCGCCGCCGCCCACACAGCCGCCTGGACATGCCATGATTTCCACGAAATCGTAATGTACCTGCCCGGCGAGAACAGCTTCGATCAGATGGCGTGCGTTGGCAAGACCGCTCGCAACCGCACAGCGCACAACAACGCCATTCATATTGAATTCGGCTTCGCGCCAGCCTTCCTGACCGCGTACTGTGCGGAAAGCATCCGGGGAGGGGTTTGTACCGGTAACTGAATGATAAGCGGTGCGCAAGGCAGCTTCCATAACACCGCCAGTCGCACCGAAAATCACGCCTGCACCCGAACCGACGCCGAGTGGGGAATCAAATTCTGCTTCCGGCAGACTGGAGACATTGATGTTTTCAGAGCGGATCAGGCGATCCATTTCACGTGTTGTGAGCGCAATGTCTACATCTTGAATGCTGTTGGTCTGTTTGACATACATATGACCATTTTTTTCCGCTTTTTTTGCCAAACACGGCATGATAGAGACACAACAGATTTTATCCGGCGAAACACCGAGCTGTTCGGCGAAATAGCTCTTTGTGACAGCGCCAAACATCTGTTGAGGGCTTTTCGCAGTGGACAGATATGGGACGAGCTGCGGATATTGGGACTTGAGAAAGCGCACCCAGCCCGGACAGCAGGAGGTAAACATCGGATACTCGTTTAGTTCTCCGGAGGAGAATCGTTTGAGGAACTCTGCGGCTTCTTCCATGATGGTCAAGTCAGCAGAGAAGGTGGTGTCAAAAATATAATCAAAGCCCATGGAACGCAGGGCAGCGGCAAGACGGCGGACGGTTGCCAACTCGCGCGGCAAACCGAGCGATTCGCCCCAGGCGGCACGGACTGCCGGTGCGATCTGGACAACTGTGATTTTGTCCGGATCAGCAAGTGCATCGAGCACTTCACTTGTGTCGTCCCGCTCACGCAGAGCACCGACGGGACAGTGTGTGATGCACTGTCCACACAGGGCACAATCCGCCTCTTTGATGCGGCGGTTATAGGTGACGTCGATGGTCGCCCGGCTTCCCGAACCAGTCATTTCCCAGATGCCGAGGGACTGGATTTTTTCACAGTACTGCACACAGCGCATACATTTGATACACTTTTTGGGATCGCGGAACAGAGGAAATGTGGTTGTCCACAGACCTTTTGGCAGATCCTGAGGGTATGGATTGCGCAGGATTCCGAGATCATTTGCCACATGCTGCAACTTACAGTTGCCTGAACGCACACAAGTGGCACAGGTACTGTCGTGTTGAGACAGCAGAAGTTCGACATTGATGCGGCGCGCTTGACGTGCGCGCGGTGAATTGGTATATACGACCATGCCTTCATAGACGAGGTTGTTGCATGAGGAAACCAGACGGCTTTCCCCCTCAATCTCGACGCAGCAAACGCGGCAGGCGCCAATTTCATTGATTTCCTTGAGATAGCACAGGGAGGGGATGGTGATACCAGCTTTTGCAGCGGCTTCCATGATGGTCGTGCCCTCCGGCACACGCACGGCAATGCCGTTGATTGTTACATTTACCATTGTCTCATTCGTCCTCCTCTGAAGTTGCCATAGCCATAATGGTCGCAGCGAAGGCAACGGGATGCTTCCTGCAAGACCTCATCCTCGGTCATTGGCTCTTTGATATCGTCAAAGTTGGTGACGCATTCGCAGGCAGGGCGTGTGCGCAGATTGACACGACCGCAGGCCGGAGCAGGAGACAGGGATGCTTCTGGAATGTCCTGAACGGCTGCATGAATGACATGGTTATAACCGAGGAAATTGTCGATATTGGCTGCGGCGACCTTGCCCGCAGCAATTGCGCGGATGACAGTGGATGGACCGGTGACGGCGTCACCGCCGGCAAAGACCTTTGGACTGCCCTCGACAAAGCTGTCCGGCAGGGCGGAAATACGGTCCCGGTTGGTAGCAACGCCTGCGGCGTTGAACGGCTTGGAGTCGATACCCTGACCGATGGCGACAATCACGATGTCGCAGGGGATAGCCTGTTCCGGTTTGTTGGCGGAGATCGGCTTCGGACGTCCATCGCGTCCGACGGGACCGATCTGTTGCGGCTGTGTGATAAGGGCGGAAACATGTCCGTCTTCATTGCACTCGATGCGCACCGGAGCCTGTAATGGCAGGATGGTTGCACCTTCTGCGGCAGCCTCTTCAATTTCTTCAGACAGCGCGGTCATATCATCGATACGGCGGCGGTATACCGTTGTGACGCTGGCTGCGCCCAGGCGCAGTGCCGTGCGCGTAGCATCCATGGAGACATTGCCGCCGCCGATGACACAGACGCGTTTGCCAGTAAAATCGGGCGGATTGCCCTCGCCGATGTCGCGCAGCATTTCAACGGCGGAAACGACGCCGATGCTGCTCTCTCCCGGAATGCCGATTTTACGATCGATGTGTGCGCCGATGCAGAGGAATACGGCGTCATATTGCTCTTCAATTTCGCGGAATGGGATATCACGTCCGACAGAGACGTCGGTATGTACTTCAACACCTGTGCTGAGGATCACATCAATGTCGTTGTTCAGCATGTCCTCCGGCAGACGATAGCGCGGGATGCCATAGCGCAGCATACCGCCGAGCTGTGGGCGCTGTTCATAGACGACAGTATGATGTCCCATCAGCTGCAAATAAAATGCACACGACAGACCGCCCGGACCACCGCCGATGATGGCAATGCGCTTGCCGGTAGACGGCTGATTGGCAACGGGTGCGACGTGCAGCGCATGTGTGACGGCGAAATGCTTGATGCCGCAGATATTGACCGCGTCATCGACCATATTGCGTCGGCAGCGCGCTTCACACGGATGTTCGCAGACAAAAGCGCATGCGGTTGGGAACGGATTGTCTTTGCGGATTAACTTGACGGCATCCTCATACCGTCCGGCGCGGACGAGGGAAATATAACCCGGTACATCCACATGTGCAGGACACAATGCAACACAGGGAACCGGTTGGGTCAGACCACTGGTACAACGGTTGTTGGTAACATGTTCCACATAATCGTCGCGGAAGCCCTGGACACCGCGCAGGACCATATTTGCAGCTTCATAGCCGATGGCGCAATCCGCAGTGTCTACAATGGTTTTTGCCGTTTTTTCAATTCGATCGATGGTATCCAGCGTTGCCCGTTCACTGAGGATGTCATCCATCAGGCGGGCCAACTGACCGAGACCGATGCGGCAAGGGGAACATTTGCCGCAGGTCTGTGCATGGCACAGCTTCAAAAAACCGAGGGAAATGTCAACGGGACATAGTCCCGGAGGGCTGGCGGCAATGCGCCGTTCCAGATCCTTGTACAGGCTTTCGACAACGGTCTGTGCCTGATTCGGGGTTTCCAAACTTAATCTGCTCAATGTTGTTTCACTCCAAAAGATTTTCTTTTTGTTGGGTAGATTTTTTGGTCAAAAAGCACACAGAATTGCTCATAAAATCATCATAAAAAAGCAAAACTGTTTCTCTTCCATTTTACGCTTTTTGGGAAAAAAATCAATCAATTTCCGGGAATTCTTTTGATTTTTTTGCAAAAGTAGCTGAATTTGAAGGAATTCAGTCAAAAAAGTGCCCAAAGTCAGAAATTTGTCTTTGGGCACGTGAACGCGATCACTCAGAAACGGAAGTCGCGCTGTCCTTCGTGGATAGTTTGGATGTATTCCGTTGCTTTTTTGCGGACGATCTGGTTGGGGATGGTTTGCAGTTCTGTAGCAATCAACGTTTCGCCGATAGCCTTGGTTTCGGGAGAAGCGTAGTCTTCCAGATATTCTTTGAGTGTCATCAATGCATTCGGATGGCAGCAGTTGACGATTTGTCTGCTTTTGAGCAGTGACATGAAACGGTCTCCCGTACGCCCTTCCCGGTAACAGGCGGTGCAGAAGCTCGGGACATAGCCGAGATCCATGAGCCAGTGAACGACCTCATCGAGTGTACGGCGGTCGCTGATATCGAATTGAGCGGAATTTTCTTCTTCGGGTTCTTCCTCGGCATAGCCGCCGACACTGGTGCGTGAGCCGCCGCTGATCTGCGAGATGCCCAACTCAAGTACGCGTTCACGGCTTTGCTGGCTCTCCCGTGTGGAGACAATCATGCCGGTGTAGGGCACGGCGATGCGGATACAGGCGACAATTTTTGCAAAAATGTCGTCAGAAATGCCGTTGTCAAAGACATCCGGATCGATATCATCTGCACGGCGTACGCGCGGTACACTGATGGTGTGCGGACCCACGCCTTTATATGCTTCCAGATGTTCCGCGTGCATGATGATACCGGTAAAGTCATAGCGATAATTGTTCAAACCGAACAGGACGCCCAGACCTACATCATCAATACCACCGTCCATGGCGCGATCCATGGCTTCCGTATGATACGCATAGTTGTGTTTGGGTCCTGTGGGGTGTAGTTTTTCATAAGATTGTTTGTGATACGTTTCCTGGAACAGGATATAGGTGCCGATACCTGCCTCTTTGAGCTTGCGATAGTTTTCAACGGTTGTCGCGGCAATGTTCACGTTGACGCGGCGGATGGCGCCGTTTTTGTGTTTGATGCTGTAAATCGTCTGAATAGATTCCAGGATGTATTCAATCGGGTTATTGACCGGATCTTCGCCGGACTCGATGGCAAGACGCTTGTGCCCCATATCCTGTAAGGCGGTGACCTCTGCAATAATTTCTTCCTGTGTCAGTTTTTTGCGTGCGATATGTTTGTTTTTGAGGTGATAGGGACAGTATTCACAGCCGTTGATACAGTAGTTGGACAGATACAGCGGCGCGAACATGACGATGCGGTTACCGTAAAATTCCTCCTTGATCTTGCGGGCGAGCGCATAGATTTCCTCATTTTTGTCGTCCAAATCACAGTCGAGCAGGACAAGTGCTTCGCGGTGTGAAAGACCTTTCATGTTTCGTGCCTTTTCGAGAATCTGGTCGATCAATTCACGATTGTGTTTGTTCTTTTCTGCGTAGTCAAGGCAGTCGCGGATTTCCTGATCGCTGATAAATTCTTCTGCCTTGGGTGACATCATGTTGTACATTGCCGTACCTCCTGAAATGTGGGTATAGTTAGAATTTGGAGTAGACTGCTTTGGCGGTAATGCCGTCCAGCATGCCGAGCTTGCCAGACATAGCGCTGATGATACCGGTCGGAGCATCCACGGCGACGCTGATCAGTGAAATGCCGCGTTTTTCATATGGGATGCCCATACGACCGATGATATACTGCCTGTACTGATGTAAAATCTGATTCAGTTGTTCGGTGTTCGTGGAAGTCTCCACGACAATGGCTATAATTGCAACTCTTGTCTGTTCCATGCGAAGCGTTCCTTTCTGGGAAAATGAAAAAGCGCCCTTGTGCCGCAGCACAAGGGCGCTGTATAAACGGATCATTGCCGCAAAGCGGCGGTTCGATGGCATGAAATGGTTGCATGTCTTCTCCGTCAGGCGTTTCTCCTTGTGGGTCGGTACATTTGCAGTATACATGGTTTGCAGTGGGAACGAAGTTCTTTCTGCTCACCTGAATTTCTGTTATTATACCACACCTGTGAAAAAACTACAACGGATGATTGTGGTTGTATTATGGTAAGATCGTGACTTTTGTACCCACTTTGCAGTACTTCCAGAGGATATCCATGACCTTGTTGTTGACGGCGACACATCCGGTTGTCCAATCGGTTTGTCCGCCGAGATTGCCCTTTTGACCATGGATCATGATCTGTCCGCCCAAAGACGTGTACCAATCGGGCTGTTCGCCGGCATCAAGGGAGGCTATGATATCGTCATACTGTGCCTGCGTAATCAGACCGGATTCCAAACCGCGCGCAGCATCGTTTGCGTTCGGATAGGACAGACCGAGCGAGAGATAGAACTTGCTCTGGTTGTTGAGTACACAAATATAATATTCACCTTCCGGTGTACGTTTGTCGCCTTGTTTTTCTTTTGCACCTTCTGCGGATGCGCTGCCGAGACCGACAGAATACTGTGCAATTACACTCTCGCCGTTATATACCGTGAGCAGATGGTCGGATTTGTGCACGACAATCGAAACATCCTGCGCCTGTTCGGGCGTCAACGATGGCTCCACAATTGGCAGTTCCTGATGCACAGTAAACGTTGCGCCATCGATTTCCTGTATCTGTGTCTGCTTTGCTTTTTCAGCGGCGGCTGCCTGAGCGGCTTTTTGTTGTTCGGCTTCTTCCTGTTTTTCCACTTCAGCAAAGGCATCGGTCAAATCCACAGCTTCTCCTATCTGTTGTTCGCCGAAAACAGCGTCCGTGGTTTGGTCATCTTCCGTGAGGGAAGTGGCCTGGCTGAACACTGCTGCTGAAGTTACTGTAATGGCGCAAATGGCGGTGAGCAGTGCAAATCTGAACTTTGAAACATAGTTTTTTCGATTCTTCATTGTAAATTGATTCTCCAATCATAAATATGAGAAAGCCCACATGTTATTTATTATAAATGTAAAGAATCAGAACGTCAATGCTATAGCTGCATGATAATGCACAAAAAAAGACGCTGATTTGCAAAAATCAGCGTCAAAATGTGCAAAATTCATGTCGTCAAAGGAAAACATCGCTGTGTGGAGAGGGAACATCTGCGCATAGATCGAGATGCAACTCATAGCGGATTCGATCAGCGAGTGTGAGGATAAACTCACGATTTGCCGGGCGGCGGGAGAAATTACAGCCGGGGAATGAGTCACCGCAGCGTTTCCACGCAATGGATACTGCGTTGCGCATATCGCGTTCGACACTTGTCCAAGTGGTGCTGTATTTCTTGGCGATGGCAGGATATAGAAGTTTGGTTACAGAGTCAGCAACGGCTGGATCTTCAATTGTCATCAGAATACCGTCGCGGAGATAGCGGTATCCCATGACATGTGCCGGGAATTGGAGATTATTGAGCAGATGCCGTATCTGAAGAACAATATCATATTGTGTAGGTGTTTTACTATGAGATAAAGACAAGCGCGCCGCTGTGCCATAGTGCGACAGGATATCCACGAGAGAAGAAATTGAAACCGGCTTTCGCAGAAAGAAGTTGACGCCAAGTCGGTCACACTCCGCAGAAAGCTCTGCCGAAACAAAAGAAGACAGGGCGAAGATACAAGGACGCTGCCGTTCAGGACGTGTGTTCAGCTCGCGCAGGGCAGTAAATGCGTCCGGCAGCATGAGATCAAGCAAAAGGATGTCAGGGTTTGTATCCCGTACAACAGCTTCCAGACCGGTGGCAGTTTGATAGCTTCCGGAGACTGCAAAACCTTCGGTGGCGCGCAGTGCTCGACAGAGTAGATGTGTAAATTCTGTGTCACTGTCGGCGATCATGACCTGAGTAATATGCATCATTGGCGTTTCCCTTTCTATTTTGATTTTGTGTATAGATGATATGCTATTTGATATACTTTGCCTATAATTATCGCGATATTATATCTTAAAGCTATGAATAGTATACAATAAGACAGGGCGGTTCACAATTCGGAAAATTCACAAAATCAAAAAGGAAAAGTCCCATAAAAATGAAAATTCGACAAAGTTCAACGCCGTGAGTCGAAAAATGCCATACAGTTTGGACTATAAAAAAGGAAAATACAGCAAAAATTGAGGAAAATTTGACACAGAATGATCGGAAACGACACATTTGTGTAAGACTACAGTCAAAAAATTCGCAAATATTCGACAATGGGCGTAAAGATATGTAGAAAACAGATTTTTGTACGATGCAGTATTCAGATTAAAAATATACCGATGTGAAATGAAACTGCAATCGGTTGCAAATTTTGCGGAAAGATTTTGATAAATTGTTTACAAATAATTGGTTGACGAACCAGTTGGAAAAAAGTATGATAGATTTAGAATTATATGTAGAGGGATATTCGTTTTTAACGAACGGGCAAAGCTGGGGAAATTATGGGAATGTGTTGGTGGTTCTTGTGAATTACATAGAATTATATGTGTTGAAAAAAGGGACTGCCGGGGCGAGGAATCAAACACAAACAACTCCCTGTTGCATTGAAGGAGTGATCAAGATTGAAACAGGAAAGATATCGTATTTTCTTTGATAGCCCGACTGGTTTGCTGCCGGGGTCGCTGGATCTGTGTGAGACAGATCGCGGAGTTTCCGGACATATCACAATTATGGGTCGCGGTTCGACGATCACCGGTGGGTCGATGGATGGCGACCTGCGTGATTTTGCTGGAACAATCTGGTTCCGACAGCAGGAGATGCCATTCCACGCGAACGGTGAGATTTCCGACGGTGTGCTGGATCTTGATATGACAGTGGGTTCAGAGGTTTTTCCACTGACCGGGTTTCCGGTCTGAGATTCGCCATTGCATGGTGTGCCGTAGCTTGCTATAATGGTATCAGTTGATCGCATTTAGGAGGGAAACTGGCTATGGCACGAACCGGCAGCATTCAAAGAGATACAAATGAGACGAAGATCCAATTGGATCTGAATCTGGACGGCAGCGGAAAAGCAGACATTCACAGCGGCGTAGGTTTTTTTGACCATATGATGAACGGCTTTGCACGGCATGGACTTTTCGATGTTTATTTGCACGTGGATGGAGATTTGGAGGTTGACTGTCATCATACGATTGAAGATACCGGCATTGTATTGGGCAATGCAATCCGCGAAGCAGTGGGTGACAAAAAGGGCATTCGCCGGTATGGTTCTTGTATGTTGCCGATGGATGAAGCGCTGGTGCTGTGCGCCGTAGATTTGTCCGGAAGACCATATCTTGTGTTTGATGCACAGTTTACCGCTGACCGTTGTGGTGACATGGACACCGAGATGGCACGTGAGTTTTTTTATGCAGTGTCCTATGCAGGGGCAATGAATCTGCACATGAAAGTGTTCCATGGTTCCAACAATCATCATATTATGGAGGCGATGTTTAAGGCATTCGCGAAGGCGCTGGATATGGCGACTATGTATGACGAGCGCATTACCGACGTCCTTTCCACCAAGGGAACGTTGTAAAATAGAAATAGACAGTATAATAAATAAGAGGCATGTTCTGGATGTGAAACATGCCTCTTATTATGTCTGTGGACAGAAAACAAGTTTTCGCAAATTATCGGCGTGCTGCAAGGGAAATCATCGCCAGAGCGAGCTCTTCCTCGTGACGAATCGCCGGTTTGGCACTGCGAGAAGCCGGAAAGTCCGATGTATACATATTGTCCTTCAAAAAAGACTTGAGCTGTTCGATAGAACCAGATTTTGAGACCTGATGGATTTCACGTAACATTCCCATGGAACACACCTCCTTGTTACAGATTGTACCTGGTTGCTCTGTGCTTATCATACGACTTTTTCAGGAAATTGTCATGTTATGAATTGTATAAAAAAACAAATGCTTTTGGCATGGCGTTGGATATCCTTTACATAAATATATTTGGTTGCATGACCAAATACAGCAATATGACAATAAAACAGGAGGATTTGATGCGGAGAATTCACGAAACAGACAAACAATTTTTAAGAAAACGCGCTGAAATGAGAACAAACGTTCTTATTTTTCAAAAAAAAAGCGCATCCAGCGGAGCTGCCGGATGCACTTTTGGTTGTTTGATTGTCAACTGTCGATATTCCAGTTGCGGATCAGCTCAGAGAGTGTGCCGTCCTGCGAGATTTTATCCAATGTTTCCTGTGCAAATGCGGCAAGTTCTGTATTTGCTTTTGCTGTCGCAATACCATAATCCTGATATGCAAATTTATCGGGCAGGATTGTGGTTTTGTTGTCCACATAACCATACAGAATGCTGCGATCGACGGAAAACACATCGATGGTGCCGGCGTCCAACGCCTTTTTCAGAGCCGAGTAGCTGCCAAATTCCATGAATTGCGGCGTAATATCCAGACCATTGCGGTCGAGATAGGCGAGCAGATCTTGACGTGTTGTCGTGTTGCGCGCAACGCCGATAATTTTTCCATCCAGTTTGCTGATTGACGTAATGGCGCTGGTTCCAAGGGAATTGGTATCTATTACAGCTTTTTTGACCATCAGACCGAGTGAATCGGTATAGTATGCCGAGGTGAAGTTCCATTGCTTTTCACGGTCATCCGTAATAGAAAATGTTGCAATCGTGAAATCTGCTTCACCCGTATTGAGCACCGTGCCGCGCTCATCGTAGGTCACACCGACGAAATTGACCAGACCATCCTTTTTTGCCTGATCCGGCTCAACCTCGAACAATGCTGCGGCGAGTTCATAAGCGATGTCTATCTCCAGACCTTCAAAGCTGCCATCTTTATTTTGATAGCCAAAGTTGGGGACATCGGTTTTGACTGCAACATGGATGCAGCCGCGTTGTTTCAGATCATCCAACGTTGCCGTGGGTTCAGAGGAGGGGGCAACTGTACCGCTTCCATTCGCCGGGGCAGAAGCCGCGCAGCCAGCCAGTACACAGACTGACAACAGCAGTGCGCCCAGCAGAACAAAATATTTTTTCAATAGGAACACCTCCTGTAGGAGAGAATTCAGAATGATTCGATGATAGTTTTCAAAAACAGAAGAACCAAAACCACGATAATGATTGGTTTTACAATCCGGTTTCCATTTTTCATGACCAGACCAGCGCCCATATAATGCCCGATGAAGCAGAACACTGCGCCTGCCAATCCGAGCGTGATGTTGACGGCGCCGCTGAACAGGAAAGTCACCAGCGCTGCGACATTGGATGACAAATTGATCAGTTTGACATTTCCTGAAGCTGTGCGCACATCCATACGGGCACATTTGGTCAATGCCAGCAATAAAAATGTGCCGGTACCTGGTCCATAAAAGCCGTCATACATGCCGATCATCAGTGCGGCAATACAGGCGATTGCTATACGCCGGGAAGATGGGAATGCGGGGTCGGCATTGCCGCCGTTTTTGTCGAGAAAAACCACAATTGCGACAATCGGCAGAACGCCAATCAATAGCCAGCGCAGATATCTATCATCGACGAGCAACACGAGCTTTGCGCCGAGCGTTGAACCTGCCAGCGCCAGAACAATGCTGGGAAGTGCAAGTTTGCTGTCAAAAAAACCATTTTTGCAGTAGCGCACGGTAGAAACAGTTGTGCCGACTGAGGAAGATAATTTATTTGTCGCAATGGCAGTGTGCATGGGCAGTCCGGCGAACAGAAAAGCTGGAAGTGAAATTAAACCGCCTCCGCCGGCAATTGAATCAACCAGGCCAGCCAGAAAGGTAAGAGGGCAGACGATGAGAAATGGAATGAATGTCATAATTGTCCTTCATAATTTATAGAATTTTTGTTATGTGATGTTGTCATCCGAACGAACGGAAGCGTAGAAACGATCCCGATCCAGCAGATTGTTCTGATGGGCGATAATGGTCGTGCAGACAGCATCGCCTGTGATGTTGACAGCGGTGCGTGTCATGTCCAAAATACGGTCAATACCCATAATCAGACCGATTGCTTCGACCGGAAGACCGACAGATGTGAATACCATAGACAGAGTGACCAGACCGACGCCCGGAACACCGGCAGTGCCAACAGAAGCGAGTGTTGCAGTGAGGATGACAGTCATATAGTCGCCGCCGGACAAATCAATACCATAGGCTTGTGCGGCAAAGACGACTGCAACGCCCTGCATGATGGAAGTGCCGTCCATGTTGATGGTTGCACCCAGTGGGATGGTGAACGAGCTGATTTTGCGTGATACGCCCAGTTTGTTGTCCAGCGTTTCAATGGACAGCGGAATGGTTGCATTGGAAGTGGCTGTGGAGAAAGCAAAAGCCATGACCGGAAAGAATTTTTTGAGGAAGATCAATGGATTGAGTCCGCTCATAACTTTCAGCAGAATCTGATATACGCCGAAGCACTGTACAGCCAGGGCAATCAGGACAGCGATCATGTATTTGAGCAGCGGAAGGAATGCGCTGAAACCAATGCCGGAGAAGGTCTTTGCAATCAAACAGAAGACGCCGATGGGTGCGACGTACATGACGGCAGACGTCATTTCCATCATGATGTCATTGCATTGCGAGACGAAATTGCTGACAATCCCGGCGCGCTCGCCGAGTTTTGCCAGCAGGACGCCGACAAACAGTGCAAAAAAGATAATTTGCAGCATTGTGCCGTCTGCCAGTGAAGCCATCGGGTTTTCTGGGATAATGTTGAGCAGCGTATCCGCCACGCTGGTGGATTCTGCGACAGAGGTTTCCTGTGTTTGAAGAGATGAAGTATCCAGACCAATGCCCGGATTGATCAGATTTGCAATGCCAAGCGCAACCGAAATGGCCAATGCTGTAGTCAGCAGGTAAAAAACCAATGTTTTAATACCGATTTTTCCCAGGCTTTTGGTGTCGCCCATCGCCATACTGCCACAGATCAGGGAACAGAAGACCAACGGGACAACGAGCATTTTCATCAGACGAAGGAAACCGTTGCCAATAACGTAAAATATGCCGTTGACAATGACGGTATCGCGTATATAACTTTCCGGCACAAAATAATGCAGAATGATGCCGCAGATACAGCCAAGGATCAATGAGATAAAAATTTTAGAAGTAAGACCGAGTTTTTTCTTTTCTTTTTTCATAGAGACCTCCTAACTCAAAGCGCAGGGTGAAAGCCGCATTCTATCAGGAATTCGGAGAGAGCTTCTTTCCAGTCCTTAGGTTCCGGCATGCCGCTGATGCGCAGCATCATGTTGTCCAGGACGGAGAAAGTCGGACGTTCTGAGCCGTCGCTGAGGATTGGAATCAGATCAATGTCCTTACCGGTCAGCTTTTTGAGCATTTGTGCGTACTCATACCGTGTGACAGGACCACCCGTGCAAACGGCATGATACGTGCCGTAATTGGAAGAGCCGAGCAGGGAAAGAATGACCTTTGCAAGTTCTTTTGCACTGGTGGGAACGGCAATTTCATTGTTGACAACTTTCAGTTCTTTATCTGCGCGCAGGAACGTGTCCACAAAATCAGAGCCGGTTCCATATACCCAGGAAGAACGAATGATGATATGACGTGCACACAGTTGGTTGACAAACTTTTCTCCTGCGAGTTTGGATTTACCATAGATCGAATTTGGCGCAGGGGTTGGATCGAATTCATTGTACGGTGTAGTACCTTGTCCGCCGAAGACATCATCCGTAGACATCTGGATCAGACAAGCACCGATGCGGTTGGCGGCAACAGCAAGATTGCGTGCGCCGAGTGCATTGACATTGTACGCTTGTTCAGGATTTTGCTCACACAGCGTCGGATTGGACAGCGCTGCACAGTTGATGATAGCCACTGGACGATTCATATCAGCATATAGCTGTACATCGGATGCATGTGTGACGTCAACATCGGTCTGATTGGTGCACAGCAGATGGTAGCCGTTGCCGGGCAGCAGCTTTTTGAGCGCAGAGCCGACATGTCCGTCCGCACCTGTGATCCAAATCCAGTTTTTTGACATGGGGGTTACTCCTTTCTCTGAGGGAAATTTTTGTAAATTGGCTGCAAAAAAGCGCCCGGCTTCCGTCAATTGACGTGTATGGAACCGAGGCGCGTTTGCTTTTCTGTATAGTAAGTATAAAGAAAGAATACAAAAAAATACAAAAACCTACGCGGAAAACACAATCGGTAACATGTGCCTGATTTGGTATAACAAAAATACACAGGTCGCATATGGAGCAGGATAACGCCATATGCGGCTTCGGGGGAAACAGGTTTTGGATATAGCCGGTGTGAGTCCGCGAGGGAAACGCAGATGTTGCTATAAGGAAGGTACAAAAGAATTACATGGTGATACGGGACAGAATGCCTTCCATGAATTTCTTTGTGTTGATTTTTCCCTGCTCTTCATGTGGGCTGCGGATGTGTTTCATTTCCTGCTGCACCTGCCGGAAATCGAACAACAGCGCAGCATATTCGGTAAATACACTGTCATAGTAATCTGCACAGCCAATTTGTGCGATCGTGGACAACGATTTCTGGATGGTACGGCGAATGCGCTGTTCGAGCGCGCGTTGTGCGGCATCGGTATCCTTGCCGCGTGATAGACACACAGTGCGATAGATTTGTTTGAGCTGGTATGGAGCAGGCGATTCACGTCGATGTGCGATAATTTTGAGCAATACAGCTTGAATATCTTCAATGCCTGCCGTTCCAATCAGACCGAGATCGCGAAAAATAGTGTTCAATTGAGTTTCAATGGACATGGATTGCAATGTTTCCGATTCATTCGGCATAGAAAGAACGGTGTTGCGAATGGTATTCATTGTCCGTTTGAGATGCACAAGTTCTATCGCAGAGCGAAGTATGCTGACCACTTCAACAGCATGGATTGGCTTGTTCAAAAAGAACAGGATACCGGATTCATAGGCGTGGGCGATCATCTGCCGATCGCTGACTTGAGATAACATGACACATTTGCCGGTAAAATTAGAAGAATTCAATTGATGTACGATGGTAATTCCGTCCATGACAGGCAGCGTCATGTCGAGCAAAACAACATCGGGCTGATAAAACAGCACCTCACCGGCTGCACTTTCCCCGCTGTGCAGGATACATACGACACGTCCCAGATTGTTGTTGTGGATGAGCTGTTTAAGCATGTTACATACCACGGGATCACTGTCGATAATCAGAAAAGTTTTATCCATGTGTTCGTACCCCTTTTTCACCCTGGTCGTAGATCCAAATGGAGGATTGCGGTTGACAGAAAAATTTTTTTCAGTGTATCATATTTTTACAGTAAGGTAAACGGATTTAATTTTTGAAAATAAGGCGATTACAGGCGGAATATACAGAAAATATGGAAAGCTTATACAATTTATAGATTTGATGTTGTCAAAGGGATGGAACTGTGGTATTATTATAAACTGACAGCAGATAAAAATAAGTCTGCTGCTCTGGAGAGTTTCATGGAGAAATCTACTTTCTTCTGAACGCCGAAGGTGTAAGATGGCAATCGCTGTCGATCTCTCAGGCAAAAGGACAGAGCACAATATCTTTGTCTTTTCTCCAAGGTCGGAACTCATGTTTCGACTTTTTATTTTTTCAAAAAATGGAGGAATGAAATCAAATGTTTGCACAGATCAATGAAGGAATCAAAATCATTGACAACTGGGTGTGGGGACTTCCGCTGATTGTCCTCATTCTAACAACCGGCATTTATCTGACATGTCGTCTCGGGCTGCTCCAGATCCGGCATCTGCCGCGGGCATTGCGGTATATGGTGAAAAATGAAGAAGATGGAGAAGGCGAAGTTACGAGCTTTGGCGCACTGTGTACTGCGCTTTCTGCGACCATCGGTACGGGTAATATTGCAGGCGTGGCTACCGCATTGGTTACAGGGGGACCGGGCGCACTGTTTTGGATGTGGATCGCAGCATTTTTTGGCATGGCGACCAAATATGCGGAAGGTTTGCTCGCGGTATATTATCGTACTGTCGATGAGAACGGTCATGCGCTTGGCGGTCCGTTCTATTATATCGAACGCGGTATGGGTAAAAAATGGAAGTGGCTTGCGTGCCTGTTTGCCTTTTTTGGCATGTGCGTCGGTTTGTTCGGCATCGGTACATTTACACAGGTCAATTCGATTTCCACTGCGGTGACCAATTTATTTGATCCAAATGCACAATATACAGTTTCCCTGTTTGGAAATGAATATAGCTATTCGACGATTGTCGCAGGCATATTGTTGACCATCTGTGTGGCATTGGTTTTGTTGGGCGGTATCCGCCGCATTGCGAGCGTATCACAGGTTGTTGTGCCGTTCATGGCAGTGCTGTATATTGTGTTCTGTCTGACACTGCTGATTTATAACTATAAGGCGATTCCGAGTGCGGTGATGGAGATTATTCAAGGCGCATTCAATCCGGCTGCGGTTACGGGTGGCGCAGTTGGTTCCATGACAATTGCCATGCAGAAGGGCATTGCACGCGGTATTTTCTCCAATGAATCCGGTCTCGGCTCTGCACCGATTGCAGCCGCTGCCGCACAGACGAAAGAGCCCGTTCGTCAGGGATTGGTTTCCATGACCGGTACGTTTATCGATACCATTATTATCTGCACCATGACGGGGTTGACTATCGTTGTCACCGGCGCATGGAATGTACCGGGTTTGGACGGTGCATTGGTCACGAGTTATGCATTTGACCATGGTCTGCCATTCCTGCCCGGCTGGGTAACCTCCAGTATTCTTATGCTGTGCCTGATATTTTTTGCATTTACAACCATTCTCGGTTGGGATTATTATGGTGAGCGCTGTTTGGAATATCTGTCCGGAGGCAGCCAGCGTTCCATCTTGATTTACCGTTGGCTGTATATTTTGGCAGTCTTTATCGGTCCGTATATGACCATTGAGGCGGTATGGAACATTGCGGATATCTTTAACGGTCTCATGGCTTTTCCAAACCTGGTTGCGTTGCTGACATTGAGCGGGGTCATTGTGCGTGAAACACGATCTTATTTTGAGCGGTTGAGCACAGGAACTTTGGAACAACAGTCGCGCCGTGCGATGAACAATTGATCGTTATGTAAGAAAGCCATCAAAAGGGCGGAGCCGTCAGGTTCCGCCCTTTTGTATCAGTCCTTTGTTTGCATGGTTGATTGTTTGATATTTTTCATGGATAATCCGATTCGTTTTTTTCCGGTATCGACGGAAAGGACAATTGCTTTGACCACGTCGCCTACACGGACGACTTCCGATGGATGTTTGACAAATTTGTTGGATAACTGGGAGATGTGAACCAGACCGTCTTCATGTACACCGATATCAACGAACGCGCCGAAGTCGCAGACATTGCGCACAGTACCGACAACTTCCATGCCGGGTTTTAGCTGTTCGAGCGTCATGACGTCTGCACTGCGCAGCAGCGGTGCAGGAAGTTCATCGCGCGGATCGCGTCCAGGTTTTTGCAGTTCGGCAGCGATGTCAGTGAGCGTGGGGATACCGACGTCACAGCGTTCCGCAAGAACCGCTTTGCCAATGGATTTGATACGGCTGTCCAGATCAGTCAATTTTCGTGCACGTACATCTTCTTCTGTATAGCCGCATAAACTGAGCAGTCGTTTCGCTGCGGGATACGATTCCGGATGAACTGCGGTGGTATCCAGAACCTCTGTACTTTCTGTAACACGTAAAAAGCCTGCACATTGTTCAAATGTCTTTGGACCCAGCTTGGGCACTTTATGCAGTTGACTGCGTGAGGAAAATGCGCCATTTTCTTCACGGTATGTGGCAATATTTTTGGCAATTGCGGTGGAAATACCGGAAATATGTTCCAGAAGGGAGGGGGATGCTGTATTGAGATCGACGCCCACGGCATTGACACAATCTTCTACGACGCCGTCCAGCGTTTGAGACAGCCGTGCCTGCGGCATATCGTGCTGATATTGCCCGATGCCAATGGCTTTTGGGTCGATTTTGACCAGTTCGGCCAGCGGATCTTGTAAGCGGCGTGCAATGGATACTGCGGAGCGCAGGGAAACATCAAAATCAGGGAATTCCTGTGCGCCCAGTTTGGAGGCTGAATAGACGGATGCGCCAGCTTCACTGACGATCATATAAGAAATGGGCAGTCCGCTTTCCCGAATGAAATCTGTTAAGAATTGTTCAGATTCTCGACTCGCCGTGCCGTTTCCAAGGGCAACGCATGTCACGCCATGTGTAGTACAAAGCGCCGAAAGCGTTTGCATAGACTGTTCAATATTGTTGTGGGGTGGGGTGGGATAGATCACTGCTGTGTCGAGCACTGCGCCGGTGGGATCGACAACCGCCAGTTTACAGCCCGTGCGATAAGCCGGGTCAAAGCCAAGTACCACTTTATTTTTGATTGGCGGCTGCATAAGCAGTGGGCGCAGATTCAGGGCAAACGTAGCAATGGCCTTTTCATTTGCGTTGTCCGTCAATTCCTTGCGCAGTTCACGGCTGAGAGAAGGGAACAGCAGACGTTTCCAGGCGTCTGCACACATGGCAGACAACTCGGATTCATAGGGATGCGGTCTGCGGTAGACGGCGCGTGCAATGAGTTGTTGCGCCGCATCTTCATCGCATTCCATATCGATTTTTAACAGCTTTTCGCGTTCACCACGGTTGAGTGCGAGAATTTGATGGCTTTGTAAGCGGCGGATCGCACTGCGGAAATTGCTGTACTGTGCATATACTGTTTGCTCTGCCTCTTTGCCTTGAGCAGTCAGTTCGCCAGTGACACGCAGCAATGCGCGTAAATGGGAGCGCAATGCAGCATTGACCGAACAATCTTCTGCGAGAATGTCCAATGCGCCGTCCAATGCGTCACGTGCGCTCTCCACACCGTTTTCCGCGTTTAGATACGATGCAGCAAGCTGTTCGACAGGAATGTCTGAGCCATCCTTGAGCGCTTGTGCAAGCGGTTCCAATCCTTTTTCACGCGCAATGGAGGCGCGGGTTCGGCGCTTTGGACGGAAGGGAAGATATAAATCCTCGACTTCGGTGAGCGTTGCGGCTTTTTCAATGGCAGTGCGCAGTGCCTGCGTCAGCTTGCCCTGCTCTTCAATGGCGCGAAGCACATCTTCTTTGCGTGTTTCCAATCCGCGCAGATAGGCGAGACGATCAGCCAGTTGACGGATGTCCTGGTCATTCATTGTTCCGTGCATTTCCTTGCGGTAACGCGCGATGAATGGTACGGTATTGCCTTCGTCGAGTAAGGCGATGACATTTTGTACATGGTTGACATGTAAATGTAATTCTTGTGCAAGTCGTTCAGGAATATTCATATGGTGTCCTCTGATATGGATCAAATAATTGTTGTTTTTCTGTGTGAGGAAAGCCTTTGATGTGTTTGCCAGGCTGTACTTAGTATACTCAAATTTTGCGCCAAAGGAAAGCCCAATCGATCATTGATCAAAAGTTTTCGTTCCGGATTTGAATGTAAATCAAACGTGTCAGTTTTGTCGAAAACTAAGATGTTTGTAATCGCGGGTTAAAATGTTTGTAAAATGCGTTGAATAGAAAAAACTACAGTGATATACTGCATTTGAAATTGGTTAACAATTGAAAAATGAAAAGAGTAAATCATTTTGGAACAGGAGTGACAGTTTTGAGCATGAAGAAACAGATTGCCGCGTTTGCAATGACCGGCGTGATGGCAGCAAGTTGCGCGGCTTCATCTCTTGCGGCGGCGGCGCCGGATGGACATACCGATGCGGCAGATACACCGGCAGGTGCAAATGGTGTATACGAACAGTGGCAAGAGCAATGGGAGACCATAAAAAATGACTGGACACAGGTATCCTTATCCCCTGGTGCAGATCAGAGCAAGATGAACTTTGCCTGGTATTCCAAGGTACAGAATGTACAATTCCGTGTTGCGAAAGATGCCGCGATGACACAGGCTGTACAGACTGTCACAGTGAATGGCACAGAAGGTCCGAAGGACAGTGAGGGTACGCAGTATTATTCATGTAAGGCGACAGCAACCGATCTGACCCCGGGCACGTATTATTATCAGATCGGCGATGCTGAACCGGTATCCTTTGACGTGCAGGACAGCAGTGATGGGTTTTCATTTATCTATGTTGGTGACCCGCAGATTGGCTCATCCAATGAATTAAAGGGTTCCGATACAGAAGCGTTCTATGCAGCACAGTCTGCATCGGTCTGTAACGACTCCTTCAACTGGAATAATACGTTGGAGAAAGCGCTGGAGCGCGATACCGATGCAAGCTTTGTCCTGTCGGCAGGTGACCAGATTCAGACCACAAAGAAAAAGTCGCCGAACCAAGACGCAACCAACAGTGAAATCGAGTACACCGGATATCTGTGTCCTGAAGTGTTGGATTCCCTGCCGGTTGCTACAACTGTCGGCAACCATGATGCGGACAATGCGAACTATACGTATCATTTCAACACCGCCAATACCAGTGAACTGGGTTCCAATGGTATTGTTGGCGGTGACTATTACTACACCTATGGCAATGCACTGTTCATTATGCTCAACACGCAGGATACAAACGTTGCGGAGCACAAGCAGTTTATTGAGCAGGCGGTTGCAGCATGTCCGGACGCCAAATGGCGCATTGTCACATTGCATCAGGATATTTACGGTTCTGCCGAGCATTCCAATGAGCCGGAAATCACCAACCTGCGGTATCAGCTCGTGCCGTATTTTGAAGAATATGATATTGACGTTGTGCTGACAGGTCATGATCATGCATATTCCCGTTCGCAGATCCTCAAGGGCGGTGTAAAGACCACTCAGTATACGGATGACGAATTTGATGAAATGTTGGACAGAGATATCGATGCTGGCGAAAATCCGGAATCCCGTACAGTTGCACCGGCAAATATTATCCCGACGACTACGGACCCGGCGGAACAGGCATATCTGGCATATCTGGAAGCAGTTATGGATGAAGATGCTGTACAGGAAACCGAAGGAAATACCGCTGTCAATCCCGACGGTATTCTGTATATGACCGCAAACTCTTCATCCGGCAGTAAGTACTATGATTTGGTACCGCGTATGCAGACGTATATTGCAAGCCGCTGGCAGGAAGATGTTCCAACCTATTCAGTGATTGATATTGATGATGACAGCTTTACCATCAATACCTATCGCACAGACAACAATGAAACGATTGATGACACGTTTACCATCGTCAAGACAGATGATGTGGACATCCCGTTTACTGATGTCAGGGAAGATGCCTGGTATTATGATGCTGTCGTATATGCCTACCAGAACAAACTGTTCAGCGGCATGAGTGAAACCACGTTTGGGCCGAATATCACGATGTCCCGCGCAATGTTTGTACAGGTATTGTACAGCATGGCAGGCAAGCCGGAAGTCAGAGGTGCTATGCCGTTCACCGATGTAGATGCAGATGACTGGTACTATGACGCAGTCAAATGGGCAGCGCAGAACGGCATTGCCGCCGGCACTGGTGCTGGAAAATTCTCTCCGAATGCCAATGTAACCCGTGAGCAAGCCGCGGCACTGATGAAAAAGGTTGCAGAGAACATGGGCAAGGATACATCCGCACGTGCCGATCTGAGCAAGTATACGGATGCAGGTCAAATCTCTTCCTGGGCAAAGGACGCAGTGAGCTGGGCAGCAGCCAGTGGCATTATGACCGGCACCAGCGCAACCACATTGTCTCCGCGGAGCAATGCAACGCGCGCACAGGTTGCACAGATTATGATGCGTTTTCACGAAACAGTAAAATGAGAAACACCTCTCTCTACTGATAAATCGAAATGCCGGAGAACTGCGGTTCTCCGGTAACTTTTTATGGAGCGAAATGAATGTATGAACAGCAGGAAAATGAAAATACAAAAAGGGTTTTGGAAACGGTTGGCGGGGGTGGCAATTATGATTGTCGTGTGTATCGCGCTGTATACCGTTTCATTGGTGGATAGACATCCCCTGATGGCGACCGAAGGGCGTGAGTTTGTAAAGGCGCGTGTCGTTGAGGTGATTGAGGACAATCAGCAATCGGGCGGCATATACATCGGTGACCAGACCGTTGAATTGGAACTTTTGTCCGGCACACATGAGGGCGAATATATACAGGCGGAGAGTTCATCCGCCTACTTATACGGCACGCACTGCACACCAAACTTAAAAGTTGTTGCCATTGTCAGTGAATCGAACGGTGAACTGGTCGGATCGGTGTATGGGTATTATCGTGAGCCGGTATTGATTGGCATGGTTGCGTTGTTTCTGCTCACCATTGTCCTGATCGGCGGGCGGCGTGGATTGTATTCTGCGCTCGGTCTGATCTTTACCTTCCTGTGTATTTTCTGGTTTTTCCTGCCGATGGTTTATCGCGGTTATTCGCCGGTTATGGCGGCGATTGTCGTCGTCATCGCCACGACAGTGGTTACGATGTATTTGGTGGGCGGTTTTACCGTCAAGGCAACGGCGTCTGTACTCGGTACCGTGCTGGGTGTATTGGTTGCCGGGTTGCTCGCTTATGTATTCAGTAAAATTGCACGTGTCAGCGGCTATAACGTTTCAGATATCGAAAGCCTGGTGTATATTCAGGAGCAGTTGGACATTCAGATTGGACAGTTATTGTTTGCAGGGATTCTGATCTCGGCGCTCGGCGCAGTTATGGATGTGAGTATGTCCATTGCATCTACGTTACAGGAACTGCACGACAAAAATCCGCAGTTGGATACCATGCAGCTCTTCCGTTCGGGCATGACAGTCGGGCACGATATGATGGGTACGATGTCCAATACATTGATTTTGGCATTTACTGGCGGCTCGATCAATACACTTGTGCTGTTTTATGCGTATGATTATTCACGGTTGCAGTTGATGAACATGTATGACATTGCGATCGAAATCATTCAGGGCGTATCTGCCAGCATGGGCGTTGTGTTGACTGTGCCGTTTGTATCGCTCATCTCTGCGTGGATGATTGGGCGCAAAGTGCGGAAAAACAGCGTCCAAAATAGAAAAACACTGTAACAATTGCCTGGAATGTGGTATACTGTTGCCAATGAAAGGATGTGGATAGCCATGAATCCAATCTATAAAAAAGTCATCAAGTGTTATGACAGCCTGCGGGCAGTGACGGATTTTCAACCTCGGCTGGCGCTGGTGCTCGGCACAGGGCTGGGCAATTTTGCCGACTGCATCCGCGTTGTGCAGACAGTGGAGTACAGTTCGATAGAGGATTTTCCGATCTCAACGGTCGAGGGGCATACGGGGCGCTATGTCTTTGGTTATGTGGATGCAGTCCCTGTGGTTGTCATGCAGGGGCGCGTACATTATTATGAAGGTTATGATATTTCAGATGTTGTACTGCCCATCCGTCTGATGAAGCTGATGGGAGCAGAGATCCTGATGGTAACCAATGCATCGGGCGGTATTTGTGAGCGTTTCCAAGCGGGCGATCTGATGCTAATTTCCGATCACATTTCCTCCTTTGTTCCATCACCGCTGCGCGGTGCAAATATTGATGAACTGGGGACACGGTTTCCTGACATGACAGACGCGTATGATCCGGGGTTGCGCACGATCATCCGCGCAGTGGCGGTCAAGGAAAATATTCCACTTCAGGAAGGCATATATATTCAATTGCCGGGACCGCAATTTGAAACACCTGCAGAGATTCGCATGGCGCGTGCACTCGGTGCAGATGCTGTTGGTATGAGCACAGCCTGTGAAGTGATTGCCGCGCGGCATATGGGTATGCGCGTGTGTGGAATTTCTTGTGTGTCGAACATGGCGGCAGGTATGACGTCCGGACCGCTGCTGCATGAGGACGTGCAGCAGAATGTTGATGAAGCGGCTCCGCGCTTTGAAAGATTGGTATGGAAGTCCATTGTGTCGATTGCGCGCAGTATATAAAATAAAAAAGCGCATCTGACCGCTGACAGATGCGCTTTTTTGCGCGGGAGGGTTACCGCGCCGAGAAAGGGGGGCAAGGAACATATTGTTCCGGAGTAAATCAAAACTATCTGGAAGAAACAGCTCTCCGCAACTTTGTCCGGGTGGTAGCGGCAGTGCGCAGAATACTTCCAACATTTTTCGCCTCATCCGGCGATATAACTTCGGTAAGCTGTGCGCTACATTTTCTGGAGAGCGAATCCAGCGCAAAAATCATATTTGTGATTTCTTCCCGGTAAAAGCAGTCGAATACCTGCGACTGAACCTTTTGCTTTGCAGAGGCAAGCGCTGTGCGTTTCAGGTAATCCTGATTGGAATTGGAACATTTTTGAATAATACTTTGCTCCATTTCTGACAGGCATTGCAACAACATTTCAGATTCAGCGGGGGAAAGTGGAGTTTTCAGTTGCAACATACATAACACCTCGATTCAGGAAACGTAAGACAGTAATTTGTTGACCGGAAGAAAATAGAGAGGGGATAGGAGAGAATTTTCTTTCGGATCGACGCAGATTCTTCTTGTCGTATAAATTGTAACATTATTTGAGGAAAAAAACAATATTTTAACATTTTCCATCCTGAACAAACTTTTTTTGCACATTTGTTCAAACTGCTCAAAAGACGTCTCAAAATAAACGGAAATATAGTAGATAAAAACAACTGAAAATGGAATATAAAGGAAGTTGTTTTGCCGGATCAAACAAAAAGGAGAGAGTGGTTATGAACTGGAGCGAACGGATCACAGTATTTCTTGGCGACAGTATTACAGAAGGCTATGGGGTTGCCAAAGGAGAATGCTGGGTGGATGCAATGCCTGGAAAAACCGTAAACCGTGGCATCAGCGGCGACACAACGTTTGGCATGCGCAGAAGATTTGAGGCACATGTCCTGCGGTCTGCTCCTGACCGTGTGGTTATCATGGGCGGAATCAATGATCTGAGCGAAGGAGGACTGCTGGCGGATGTACAGGATCATTTGTTCTACATGTATGAGCAGGCGAGGCAAAACGGCATTGAACTTGTCCCGGCGGTATGTGTGCAGCCCGATTTCAATGAATTGCTCAACAATGACTGGGCGCCCTTCCTGCCGGGATTGCGCGATTTGCCAGACAACTTGGAGGCATTGGCGCAGTGGATCCGCACGTATGCGCACAATCATGGATGCACCTGTTTAGATTTTGCCCAAAAATTTCCGGAATATACGGTTGACGGATATTGCCGATATTTTTTGGACGGCGTTCATCCGAATGCGCGTGGGCATGCAATTATGGCGGATATTGCACAGAATATCTTATATCCATGAATCCGCATGCTGAGTTGTTTTTTCGGCAAATTTGTATCTGCACTGTGTGCAGATTCCGAACGGTTTGTAAAAAAACTTGTGGTGCATGAATAAAATGTTAAAAATATCCTGACGGTATTGTTTTTGAAAAATTCTACGTGTAATATATATAAAGTTATATTGCATATTGATACAGTGATTTTTTTCTGCGTCTATTTTCACACGAAAATACAAACAATACTAAAAACCATATGGGAAGTGAAATGATGGTACAGAACAGAGTCAAGCAGGGCATTTTGGTCATTACCTATGCAGCAGTGCTGGTGCTGTTTCTGATATACTGCAAGGATATTTTGCGCGGTATAGCGGGAATTATTGGGTTGTTTAACCCGTTTTTAGTTGGCATTGCCATTGCGTTTGTGCTCAATCAGCCCTATTGCTGGCTGAAGCGTATGTATACGCAAAGACTGCATTTGAAGGAAAAGACAGGGCATTATTTGGCAATTGTCTCAGCATATCTGCTGGTCGTTGCAATTCTCGCCACAGTCATTGGTGTTGTTATCCCGCAATTGGTCAGCAGTGTGCGGATGTTCGCCATGAATCTGGACAATTATCTGGGAAACCTCCAGCAGGAGCTGGATGTGTTGGCGGGTTATTTGCACGCAGAAACCTTTGATCTGAGCCAAATCGCACAGATGATCAGCGACAGCATTGGACAGATGGATGAAGTTGTGGGCGAACTTGTACCAAAGGTTGTCTCCGCGACGGGAAGTGTAGTCAGTTCCATTGCAAACCTGTTTATTGCGCTGGCATTTTCTGTTTATATGCTGGCTGGCAAGAAAAAAATCTTAAAGCAGTTCGATCGCATCCTGCGCGCATATATGCCTGAACAGCATCATGATCATCTGCATTATCTGCTCAATGTTATCGTTACCTCGTTTAAGAACTATATCATCGGTCAGAGTACAGAAGCGATCATTTTGGGCAGCTTGTGCTTTGTTGGTATGATGATTCTGCAATTGGATTATGCAGGTATGGTCAGTATGGTCGTTGGTGTGACGGCACTTATCCCGATTCTTGGCGCTTATATCGGCGGTGTAGTTGCTGTTATTTTGCTGTTTATGGTTTCGCCATTCAAGGCATTGGTATTCCTGGTCTTTTTTGTTATCCTCCAGCAGGTGGAAAACAATGTCATTTATCCGCGTGTCGTTGGCGGGCGTCTTGGATTGCCGGGCATTTGGGTACTGCTGGCGATTACCGTCGGCGGTAAGATCGCGGGCGTGATCGGTATGTTGTTTGGCGTTCCGACCACAACGGTGATTTATACGCTGGTCAAAAATAGTGTGCGATCACGTGAAAAAAGAAAGGAGCAATTGTCATGCAGGAAGTAAAAGACCCCAGAAAACCGTTGATATATTATTCTCTTATCGTCATTATCGTGTTATTCCTGATCAATGGTATTGTTATGCCGTATGTCAGGGAAAGCCAGGTGCAGGAGGTGGATTACAGCACATTTCTGCAGATGATTGAAGATCAGGAAGTGGGCAAGGTCAATGTTTCCTCCACCCAGATCACGTTTACGGACAAAAATGAAGAGAACTATTACAAAACCGGCGTCATGAATGATCCGGATCTGGTAAATCGTCTGGACAACTCCGGCGCGCAGTTTACAACGGATATTGTTCAGCAGATGTCCCCGTTCACCAGCTTTCTGGTTGGATATATTATACCGATTGCCCTGTTTATTGCATTCGGCAATTATATGATGAAAAAAATCCAGCAAAAAAGTGGCGGCGGCAATTCCATGATGTTTGGCATGGGTAAGAGCAATGCGAAAATCTATGTCAAATCCACAACCGGTATCCATTTTGATGACGTTGCCGGTGAAGACGAAGCAAAGGAATTGTTGCAGGAGATTGTTGATTTTCTGCATAATCCACAGAAATATACCGAAATCGGTGCATCTATGCCAAAGGGTGCACTGCTTGTGGGACCTCCGGGCACAGGTAAAACATTGCTTGCAAAGGCGGTTGCCGGTGAGGCAGATGTACCATTTTTCTCTATTTCAGGCTCGGAATTCGTCGAGATGTTTGTCGGTATGGGTGCGGCAAAAGTGCGCGATCTGTTCAAGCAGGCGGCGGAAAAAGCGCCTTGTATTGTGTTCATCGATGAGATCGATGCCATCGGCAAAAAGCGTGATGGACAAATCGGTGGAAACGATGAGCGCGAGCAGACGCTCAACCAGTTGCTGACTGAAATGGACGGCTTCGACGGTTCCAAAGGCGTTGTCATTCTCGCAGCAACCAACCGTCCCGAATCGCTTGATCCAGCATTGCTGCGCCCCGGACGGTTTGACCGCCGTGTCCCGGTCGAGCTGCCAGATCTCAAAGGACGTGAGGAGATCCTCAAAGTACACGCAAAAAAAATCCGTATGTCTCCGAATATTGATTTTAATGCAGTGGCACGTGCAGCATCCGGCGCATCTGGTGCAGAACTGGCGAATATCGTCAATGAAGCAGTGCTTCGTGCAGTGCGCGACGGCAGAAAAATGGCGTCACAAGCGGATCTTGAGGAAAGCGTAGAGGTCGTCATTGCAGGCTATCAGAAGAAAAACCGCGTGCTTTCCAACAAGGAAAAATTGATTGTGTCTTATCACGAGATTGGACATGCATTGGTCGCCGCCAAGCAAACCGATTCTGCGCCGGTACATAAGATTACAATTATTCCGCGTACATCCGGTGCACTGGGCTATACGATGCAAGTGGAACAGGATGAACATTACCTGATGAGCAAGCCGGAGATTGAAAACAAGATTGCGACGTTTACCGGTGGGCGTGCAGCTGAGGAATTGGTGTTTGACAGCGTGACCACAGGTGCATCCAATGACATTGAACAGGCGACCAAACTGGCGCGTGCGATGATTACACGCTTTGGCATGAGTGATGAATTTGGCATGGTTGCAATGGAAACGGTAAACAACCAATATCTCGGTGGGGATACTTCGCTGGCATGCTCAGCGGAGACACAGGCGATGATCGACAAAAAAGTTGTGGAAATTATCCGCGAACAGTATGACAAAGCCAAGCAGATTTTACAGGAAAATATGAGCAAGCTGCATGAGCTGTCCAAATTCCTGTATGAAAATGAGACCATCACAGGCGAGGAATTTATGCGTATCCTCGAAGGCGATAACTGGGCTGGCAGCTTGTGATCTGTGACATACATATGACAACATCGATCCGCTTGATATATGCTGTATATTCCTGCATTGTCATGGATGAGGACCTCCTGTTTTTTCATTACCGGATTTATTGTACAGCAAACGGATGAGAATGTAAACCGGAAAAATCAAAAGGTTGACGGCGCTTGGGGCAA
>CALWUF010000034.1 GCA_944384655.1 uncultured Butyricicoccus sp.
AAGATGGATATCATGGGCGCAAACTTCTACAATGTAGTTGAAATGATGAAGGACCGTCTGAAATGTAAGCCGGTTCCGATTCAGTTGCCGATTGGCTCCGAGAGCGATTTTGTCGGCATCATTGATCTGATGACGATGCGCGCAGAGGTTTACTATGATGACCTCGGCAAGGACGTCCGCGATGAGGACATCCCGGCTGATATGCTCGACAAGGCGCAGGAATATCATGACGCCATGGTCGAGTCCATCACAGAGACCGATGACGATCTGATGATGAAATATCTGGAGGGCGAAGAGATTACCGTTGAGGAACTCAAAGCTGCACTCCGCAAGGCAACCATTGCCAATGAGCTTGTACCGGTACTTTGCGGTACGGCTTACCGCAATAAGGGCGTTCAGATGCTGCTCGATGCGGTTATCGATTATATGCCGGCTCCGGTGGACATCCCGCCGATCAAGGGTATCAATCCGGACAGCGGCGAAGAGGATGAGCGTCCGTCCGATGACGAAGCTCCGTTCTCCGCACTGGCATTCAAGATTGCCACTGACCCGTTTGTTGGACGTCTGTCCTTTATCCGTGTATATTCCGGTACCGTTGACGCAGGCACGTCTGTCCTCAACGCGACCAAGGACAAGCGCGAGAGATTGGGTCGTCTGCTGCTGATGCATGCAAACCACCGCGAAGATATCACCAAGGTATATTCCGGCGATATCGCTGCGGCCGTAGGCTTTAAGAATACCACCACCGGCGACACGCTGTGTGATGAAAAGCATCCGATCATCCTGGAGTCCATGAACTTCCCGGATCCGGTTATCCGTGTTGCCATTGAGCCGAAGACCAAGGCTGGTCAGGAGAAGATGGGCATTGCGCTGGCAAAGCTGGCGGAAGAAGATCCGACCTTCAAGACCTATACCGACGACGAAACCGGTCAGACCATCATCGCCGGCATGGGTGAGCTTCATCTGGAAATCATCGTTGACCGTCTGCTTCGTGAGTTCAAGGTTGAGGCAAACGTCGGCAAGCCGCAGGTAGCGTATAAGGAGACCATCCGTAAATCTGCGGACGTCGAGTGCAAGTATGCACGTCAGTCCGGTGGTAAGGGTCAGTATGGTCATGTCAAGATCATTCTCGAGCCGAACGAGTCGGGCAAGGGCTATGAGTTCATCAACAAGGTTGTCGGCGGTGCGATCCCGAAGGAATACATCGAGCCGGTTAACCAGGGTATCCAGGGCGCAATGCAGAACGGTGTATTGGCTGGCTATCCGGTTGTTGACTGCAAGGTTACACTGTACGATGGTTCGTATCATGAAGTCGACTCCTCTGAAATGGCGTTCAAGATTGCCGGTTCTATGGCATTCAAGGAAGCAATGAAGAAGGCAGATCCGGTTCTGACCGAGCCGATCATGCAGGTTGACGTTATGGTTCCGGAGGAATACATGGGCGACGTAATCGGCGACCTGAATTCCCGCCGTGGTCAGATCCAGGGCATGGAGCCGCGCGGCGCTGTACAGGCGATTTCCGCAGCTGTTCCGCTGTCCGAAATGTTCGGTTACGCGACCGACCTTCGTTCCCGTTCGCAGGGTCGTGGTCAGTATGTCATGCAGCCGAGCCACTATGCGGAGATTCCGAAATCCATTCAGGAGAAAATCATCGCAGGACGCAACAAACAGGGCTAATTCAAAAGGTTATGCTTGCTTTTTGGCAGGCGTTAAGATACAATAAATTTGTAATGACTATGTCCGTATCATACAAAGGAGGATAACAACAATGGCAAAGGAAAAGTACGTAAGAGACCTGCCTCATGTTAACATTGGCACCATCGGTCACGTCGACCACGGCAAGACCACCCTTACCGCTGCAATTACCAAGGTTCTCGCTCTGCAGGGCGAAGCTGAGGTTATGAAGTATGATGAAATCGATAAGGCTCCGGAAGAGAAGGAGCGTGGCATCACCATCAATACCGCACACGTCGAGTACAAGACCTCTAAGCGTCACTATGCACACGTTGACTGCCCGGGTCATGCCGACTACGTTAAGAACATGATCACCGGCGCTGCTCAGATGGACGGCGCAATCCTGGTCGTTTCTTCCGCTGACGGTCCGATGCCGCAGACCCGTGAGCACATCCTGCTTGCCCGTCAGGTTGGCGTGCCGTACATCGTTGTCTTCATGAACAAGGTTGACCAGGTAGACGACGAGGAGCTGCTGGATCTCGTAGAGATGGAAATCCGTGAGCTGCTGAGCGACTATGAGTTCCCGGGCGACGACATTCCGGTTATCCGTGGCACCGCTCTGGGCGTTCTGGAGTCCGACTCCACCGATCCGAACGCACCGGAATACGCTTGCATCCATGAGCTGATGGACGCTGTTGACGAATACATTCCGACTCCGGAGCGTAAGTCCGATCTGCCGTTCCTGATGCCGGTCGAGGACGTATTCTCCATCACTGGCCGTGGTACCGTTGCTACCGGCCGTGTAGAGCGTGGTCAGATCAAGATGGGCGAAGAAGTTGAAATCGTTGGCCTGATGGATGCTCCGCGCAAGACGGTTGTTACCGGTATCGAGATGTTCCGCAAGCTGCTCGACTACGCTGAAGCTGGCGACAACATCGGCACCCTGCTGCGTGGTATTCAGAAGAACGAGATCGAGCGCGGTCAGGTTATTGCTAAGCCGGGTTCCATTCATCCGCATACCAAGTTCAAGGGTCAGGTATACGTTCTGAAGAAGGAAGAAGGCGGTCGTCATACTCCGTTCTTCAACAACTACCGTCCGCAGTTCTACTTCCGTACCACCGACGTTACCGGTGTTATCTCCCTGCCGGAAGGCGTTGAGATGTGCATGCCGGGCGATAACGTTGACATGGACGTTTCGCTGATCACCCCGATCGCTATCGAAAAGGGTCTGCGTTTCGCTATCCGTGAGGGCGGCAGAACCGTTGGTTCCGGCGTTGTTACCGAGATCTACGAATAATTTGTACGCTCTTTTTGAGATAACGCACAGTTTGTCCCGTCCGGCTCTGTCCGGACGGGACTTTTTGCATGTTACGTGATATAATAGGAGGACAGAATGTTTTGACGGAGGATAGGATTATGGACAATGAACTGTACAGCATCAGCGGCACAGTGGATGCGGTGATTTATCAAAATGACGACAACGGTTATGCTGTCATCCGCATCATCGCAGACGGCGGCGAGGAAGTGACGGCGGTGGGTACATTGCCACAGATCTGTCTCGGCGAGGAACTGATGCTGACGGGACATTGGGTGACACATGCCTCCTATGGCGAACAATTTCAAACCGAATACTTTGAACGCCGCATGCCGGTCTCCGTCAAGGGCATTGCGGATTATCTGTCCTCCGGCATTGTCAAAGGGATCGGTCCGAAGCTCGCGCGCAAAATTGCCGACCGTTTTGGTGAGCAGACGTTTGAAATTATCACAAATGAACCGGAACGGTTGACCTGTATCAGAGGGATTACGGCAAACAAGGCAAATGCCATCAGCGAACAGTTCTGCCATCAGACGTCTATGCGCCGGCTGATGGAATTTTTAATGGAACATGAACTTCCGCCACAATTGGCGGCGCGGCTGTACAAAAGATATAAAGATACGGCAATTGAACATGTGATGGAAAACCCCTATCTGTTGTGCGGGGAGGAATTTGAAGTGGATTTCACTGCGGCGGATACGGTTGCCCTTTCACAAGGCATGGCACAGGACAGCCCGGAACGGCTCCAGGCAGGCATCCTGTATACCCTTCGGTTCAACCTGACCAATGGACATACCTTTATACCGAAAAACAAACTGCTTGCGACCTCCGGCCGGCTGTTGCAGGATGAGGATGGGTTTGAACCGCAAGCCGAACGATTGGATGATGCATTTGCACAACTGGAACAGTCCGGACGGCTGGTGTGCGAACATATCTGCCGCCGCGATGCGGTGTATTTGGGGTCGATGTATGAAGCTGAGGTTTTTGTGGCGGATTATCTTTCCGAACTGTCCGATTCTGAATATACGTATGACTTTGATGTGTGTGAACTGTTGGACTCGTTGGAACAAACCAGTGCGATCACCTATGCGCCGCGGCAGCGGCAGGCAATTGAATGGGCGGCGCGGTATGGGCTTGTTATTCTGACGGGCGGACCGGGCACCGGTAAAACAACCACTGTGCGTGGAATGTTGGAATTTTTTGACGCCATCGGGCTGGACGTTGTGCTCGCTGCACCAACCGGGCGCGCGGCAAAGCGTTTGAATGAGCTGTGCGGGCGGGAGGCAAAGACTATTCACCGCCTGTTAGAGGCAGGCTACCGCGGCACGGATTCCCGTGCGGCGTTTGCACGCAACAGGGAAAATCCACTGGAATGTGATGTTGTCATTCTCGATGAGGTGTCCATGATCGATATTGTGCTCATGCAGGCATTGTTGCAGGCATTGCGACCGGAAACCCGCTTGATTTTGGTGGGGGACGCGGATCAATTGCCTCCGGTCGGTCCGGGAAATTTCCTGCGCGATTGTATCGGCTCGGGGCGCATCCATACGGTCGAGCTGGATGAAATTTTTCGACAGGCACAGCAAAGCGCCATTGTACGCAATGCACATGCGATTAACCATGGAGAAATGCCGGTCAGCGGCGGACGCGATGGGGATTTCTTTATGATGAAGCAGCACAATGCAGATGATGTGATGACAACAGTGGTAGAGCTGTGCCGCCGGCGATTGCCGGAGTATTACGGTTTTTCTCCCGACCAGATCCAAGTGCTCACGCCGTCGCGCCGGCAGGCGGCTGGCACACATCAGCTCAACCGCATGTTGCAACAGGCGCTCAATCCGGCGGCAGAGGATAAACCGGAAAAACGGTATGGGGATACCGTATTCCGGCTTGGCGACCGAGTCATGCAGGTGCGCAACAATTATGACATTGTATGGGAAAAAGAGGACGATCCCGATGAGGTGGGTTCGGGTATGTTCAACGGCGATGTGGGGCATATTGTCGGCATTTCACTGCCGGAAGAGAGCATGCTCATCCAGTTTGATGATAAGCTGGCACACTATTCGTTTGACATGCTGAGTGAATTGGAACTGGCATATGCAATGACCGTGCATAAGTCGCAGGGCAGTGAATTTGATGCGGTCATTGTCGCACTGCCCCATGGCATCGGAAGACGGTTGCTCACGCGCAATATCCTGTATACGGCGATTACGCGCGCAAAAAAGCTGCTGGTAATCGTTGGGGACCCGGCGGTCACGGAGAGCATGGTAAATACCAATACGCGCAACCGGCGTTACAGTGCGCTGCGCGCACGGCTGATCCGCAATACAAAGGATGATGAACAGATGGAGCTCGATTCATGAACATGCTGACGCTGCTGTATCCGGGGAAGTGTATGCTGTGCCGGGAACGGATTTCTGAGGAACAGCGCGGATTATGTCCCGCCTGCCGTGCATATATGGAAAAATCCATGAAGGAATTGTACTGTCCGGCGCCGGGGAATACAGACGGATTGATCTGCGCCGCACTGTATCAGGGGCGCTTTCGGCGCGCCATTGTGGATTATAAATTCAACGGACGGTATGCATATGGCAAACCGTTGGCAGAGCTTGCCATGCGGGCATGGGAGCTGCACCATATGCCCAAACCGGATGTGGTGACATGTGTGCCAATCAGCCGAATCCATATACATGGGCGCGGGTTTAATCAGAGCGCAGAACTGGCCAGGTGGATTGCAGCGCAATGGGATGTACCGTTTATGGAAACATTGCGCAGACGGGTGCTGGCGCGTCGGCAGTCTGATCTGAATGCGGAACAACGCTGGAGCAATGCGCGCCGGACGTTTTTTCCGTACAGTTTGGCAGATGTAGAGGGTAAGACTGTGGTGTTGGTAGATGATATCGTCACAACCGGTGCGACAGTCAGCACCTGTGCAGGTATTTTGCGTGAAATGGGCGCCATATGTGTCTGGGCGCTCGCCGCGGCGAAGACAGACAATAATATTGTTTCATAGGCTCGATCGACATGTCATGCTTTGGTGAAGTCTGTCGAGGAAAAAAACGACATCCTGTGTATCAGCACTGTCCAAACCGGCATATACTGTTGTGTAACCCGGAATATGGACAGGAGGGACACAGGATGTTTGCGTTTGGCATGGATTTGGGAACATCGTCGGTGCTGTTATATCGACAGGGAAAAGGAATTGTGTTGCGTGAGCCATCAGTGGTCGCGGTACGCCGCAGAAGTGGACAGGTTGTCAGTGTCGGACAGAAAGCGCGGGATATGCTTGGCAGGACGCCGGAGGATTTGCTTGCTGTGCGACCGGTGCGCGGCGGAGTGATTACCGATTGTGAAATTGCTGGGACAATGGCGCGTACCATGCTCAGGCGCGCGGGTTGCAGCGGCGTATTCCGTCCCAATTTGCTTATTTGCGTCCCACCATTGGTATCTGAACTGGAAGAACGCGCCGTCATTGATGCGGGTTTACAGGCTGGCGCATCGAAGGTATATCTGATGGAACAGCCGGTTGCCGCTGCCGCAGGTGCAGGCATTGACCCACGCAGTCCAAAGGGTACGCTGGTGGTAGATATTGGCGGCGGGACGACGGATATTGCTGTGATTTCCATGGGCGCGGTGGTACGTGCGGCATCCATCCGCATTGCAGGAGATAGCTGTGACAATGCAGTACAGGCATATTTGCGGGAGGCACATCATTTATACATCGGGCTGTCCACTGCCGAATACATCAAATGCGAAATCGGCGGCATATTGCCGCGTCAGGAGAAAGGACAATGTACGGTGCGCGGTCGGCGCGTTTCCGACGGGCTTCCCGCGTGTGTGACAGTCACTGCGGATGAATTGAATCCGGTATTGCGCGAGCAAGCGGAGCAGATTCTGGCTGCTGTCTGTGAATTGATTGAAGATACGCCGCCCGAATTGGTAGGCGATTTGACGGAAACCGGACTGGTATTAACCGGCGGAGGTTCAAAGTTATATGGGATGGACGCCTATCTGTCACATGAATTGGGATTGGAAACACATCTCTCTGACGATCCGGAGGCGTGCGTCATTCAGGGGACAAGCCGTGTGTTGAACCGGTTGAAGCATCAAAAGGAAGGGGTCATCAACCTTGCGCGCCGCAGGCAGGGGATCGTATGATATCCGACGCCAGCGGAGAAAAAAGACCGCCTGCAATCATCTGATTGCAGGCGGTCCGCTGTGTGTTGAGGTCATTTTTGCTGGGCGATATCGATATATTCCAAAATCATATCAACTGTTTTGCTCACACCGAGTACGCCGGAATCCAGGCACATGTCGTAGTTGGCGGCATTGCCCCAGATCTGACCGGTATAGAAGTTGTAATACGCGGCGCGCTGCTTGTCCAGTTTCTCCAGCATTTCTTTGGTTGCTTCGGGAACCCTGGGGTCATCCTTGGCATGTTCCAGACGTTTTTCCATCTGGCATTTGATGAAGAAATTGTAGATTTCCGGTTCTTTGCGCAGGATATAGTCTGCGCAGCGTCCAACGATGACGCACGAACCTTTGGCAGCGAGTTCACGGACGATATTGCGCTGGGTAACATATAGCTGGTCAGTCAGCGATAGACCGTTGATGCCGGCGGAGCCAAACATAGTCAGCGAATATAAAAAGCTGTTGGTGGCACGGCGGTCAAGCTGGTCGAACAGCTCTTCACTGAAGCCGCTCTTTTTTGCAGCAAGGGTGATCAGATCACGGTCATAGTAGGGGATATCGAGACGGGTGGCCAGCTCCTGTCCGACCTTTCGCCCCTGGCTGCCATACTGGCGGCTGATGGTGATAATGGTATTGGCTTTCATGTAGACTCCCTCCGATCTTATGGAAATTTTACGTTGAATACAGTTTTGTTATTACCTGTATTTTACGGCAAAATGTGTCAGAAGTCAACAAAAAATAGATGTATTAAATGAGAAGTTTTTGTGAGGAATTTACAGATTTGTGTCTTCGACAAGAGCGGCGCCAATATCGTTGATATTGCCTGCGCCCATGGTCAATATGAGGTCTCCGGGCTGGGCAATTTCACGCACGCGCGCTTCAATTTTGTCGAATGAATCGTAATATTCACCGTTTTCCAACGCATCCGCGATGTCTTTGGAGCTGACGCCAAAGGTATTTTTTTCCCGTGCGGCATAGATATCCGCGAGGATTGCCTTGTCGCACAGACTGAGCGCATGGATGAACTCCGGCATCAAGGCGACGGTGCGCGAATAGGTGTGCGGCTGGAAGACACAGATGATGCGGTCATAATCCATTTCCTGAGCGGTGCGCAGCGTGGCTTCCATTTCGGCTGGATGATGTGCATAATCATCGACGACCATTGCGCCGTTTGCCATGCGACCGGTCAGTTGGAAGCGGCGGGCAGAGCCGGTAAACTGATTCAGACCGGCAGCAGATGCTTCCGGGTCGAGACCGAGGAAGATACAGACACCGCAGGACGCCAATGCGTTGAGCATGTTGTGGCGTCCTGGGACGGACAAGTCCACATGGGTATATTTTTTGCCATGGTACATCACGTCGAAGCTGTAGTAGCCGTGGCGGTCGGTGATATTTTCCGGATAGACATCGGCTTTGTGTGAGCAGCCAAAGGTGATGCAGGTGCGGTCAATGCCTTCGATGGCTTTCATCGCATTGTCTGAGTCCGCATTGACGACCAACGCGCCGGTTTCCGGCACGAGTGCACAGAAACGGTGGAAGGAATGGATGATGTCGTCGATGTCCTTGAAGAAATCCAGGTGGTCGGCATCGACATTGAGCACGACGGCAACTGTTGGGTGGAAGCTGAGGAATGAATTGGTGTATTCACATGATTCTGCGATGAAACAATCGTGTGCGCCGATGCGCAACGTGCCGCCGATGGCGGGCAGGTTGCTGCCTACCATGACCGTTGGGTCAATGCCACACTGCATGCCGATCAGCGTCAGCATGGAAGTGGTTGTGGTTTTGCCGTGTGTACCGGCGATACAGACAGCATTGCGGTACGCCAGCATGATCGACCCCCATGCTTGTGCGCGTTCAATGACTGGGATACCCCGTTCATGTGCGCGCATAATTTCAGGATTGTCGTCATGAACAGCCGCAGTGCGGATGACAAGATCAGCGTCATCGACATTTTCCGGCAGGTGTTCATATGTAATTGTCACGCCAAGTGATTCAAGTTTTTCCGTAATAGCGGATGGAGTACGATCGGAGCCGGTGATCGTTGCACCGAGGTGCAGCAACAACTCAGCCAATGCGGACATGGAAACGCCGCCGATCCCGACGAGATGGATGGATTTATGATCAGCCACATAGGACTTTAGAGAAAAGTCAGACATAATGGCATGCCTCCTTGTATCAGCAATAGATGTTCAACAGTACAAAAGCTGTTGGAAAATTTGGGTTGGTCTAGGAAAAACCACGTATATTATATGACAAATCGTTCAGAATATAAATAGGTTCATTCAACAAAAATGGTTACAATATGGTAAAAGGAGTACCACAAATGGAAATTACAGACATTCAGTTCAGGCATCTCAGTGAAGAAGGGCGTTTGCGTGCGCTGGTGTCGGTGACCTTTGACCGCACGTTTGCGGTACATGACATCAAGGTGATCGACGGACCGGAACGGTTGTTTCTCGCCATGCCGTCGCGCCGTATGCCGGATGGGCATTACCGCGATATTGTGCATCCGGTCGGCTCAGAGATGCGCGAAAAACTGGAACATGCGGTATTGCAGGAATATCGTGAAACCGTTGACAGCCTGAATGGGTGACAAACGTCATTTGTGTCCAGATACTATTTGCACTTCTCTGTGGAATACGGTAGAATAGAAACTATGAGGAGTGTGAAAAAATGAAAATATTGCTGCTGACCGTCACAGCCGGCTATGGACATCATGCCACAGCAAAGGCGTTGGCGGATCTGTTTGAGCAGAAAGGCGCAGAGACAAAGGTTGTCGATGTGTATGAATATATCAGCAAAGTGGTTCGCACCGCCATTTCACAGGGGTATTTGATTTCGTCTAAATATACGCCGGAGTTGTACCGGCTATTTTATATGAAAACGTCTAAAAACAGGGAAAAATTCAATAAAATGAACATTGTGAAGCTTGTCAATACGCTCGGAGCGTTTAAATTTGAGCATTTTGTTGACAACTTTGAACCGGATGCAATTGTATGCACACATGTTCTTGCGGCGCACCTGGTCAGCGAAATGAAGGAACGGCACATGGTAGATGCGCCGTGCATCGGTGTTGTGACAGATTATTGCATTCACCCGTATTGGGAAGATGTTGTCAATATGGAATCACTGGTCACAGCGAGTGAGCTGATTACACATACAGCGATCAAGCGGGGCATCCCAAAGGAACGTATCCAGCCATTTGGCATCCCGATCCATCCAAAATTCAACCGGTATATTTCCAAAGAGGACGCCTGTGCGCAATTGGGATTGAACCCGGAACGGCGCACGGTACTGGTTATGGGCGGCAGTATGGGATATGGCAATAGTGGGAAGCTGGTGCGGCAAATTACCCAATTGGGATTGGACTGCCAGATTCTTGCCGTCTGCGGGAACAATCAGCGTGCATACAACCGCTTGCGCGCGTTTGAACAGCAATATCGTGGGGATTGCACGATACAGGTCATGGGCTTTGTGGACAATGTGGAAGTGCTCATGAGCGCAGCGGATTGCATCATTACCAAGCCGGGCGGGCTGACGGTGTCGGAATCCATTGCCAAAGGGTTGCCCATGATCCTGGTCAATCCGATTCCGGGACAGGAAGAGCGCAATGTGGAATTCCTGCTCAACAACGGTATGGCATCGCTGGTCACCAAAACATTTCCCATTGACGATGCGTTGTATCATCTGTTCCACAATCCGGTGCGCCTGCATTTGGTGCGTGAATCCATCCGTGCCATTGGGCATCCGGATGCATCGGAACGGTTGGTCAATTATGTTATCACGCTGGTAGAGAACCGGAAAAACAGTTTTCTACCGGTGAAGGATAATCCGCAGACATTTTTTCCGGCGGTAGAGCAGCATACAATTACATAACAGGGAGGGCGCGCTGCAAAAGGCGCGCCCCGGTTTGCTGTCTGTAAAGCATTTGACTTTTGACAGCGAGTGTGATACCTTTAATATGTTACTTTTACTGATAAAACAGTTGCGCAGTAAAGCATCGAAGAAGAGAAAGATTTAGAGAATAGAGGTTAGTTGTCCATGCCGATTACCGATTTATTGGAAAAAAATAGCAAGCTCTATGGCGATGACATCGCACTGGTCGAGCTGAATCCGGAGATCAAGGAAATCCGTCGCGTCACGTGGAAGGAATATGATCTGATGGAGCCGACGCCGGCGACAAGCTATCGCCGTGAGATCACCTGGCGTGTGTTTGACGAGAAAGCAAACCGGTTTGCAAACCTGTTGCTCAGCCGCGGCGTCAAAAAAGGCGATAAAGTTGCCATCCTGTTGATGAACTGTCTTGAATGGCTGCCGATTTATTTTGGTGTGCTCAAAACAGGCGCGCTCGCGGTACCGTTTAATTTCCGTTATGATACAGATGAAATCAAATATTGCGCTGAACTCGCGCAAGTCAATGTCATCGTCTTCGGCAATCACTTTATCGGACGCATGGAGCCGATTGCAGATGAACTGGGTCGTAATCGCCTGTTGTTCTATGTGGGAGAAGGCGGCTGTCCGATGTTCGCGGAGGATTATAATTCTCTGGCCGCGAACTGTTCCAGCCAGGCGCCGCTGATCGATATCCGGGATGAAGACGATGCGGCAATTTATTTCTCTTCCGGCACAACGGGTTTCCCGAAAGCCATTTTACATAACCACGAGAGTCTGATGCATTCCGCCCGTGTGGAACAGGCACATCACGGTCAGACCAGGGAGGATGTTTTTTTGTGCATCCCGCCGCTGTATCATACCGGCGCAAAAATGCATTGGTTTGGCAGCTTGATTTCCGGTGGCAAGGCAGTCCTGCTCAAGGGTACCAAACCGAAATATGTGCTCGAGGCGGTATCCAAAGAAAAATGTACGATTGTCTGGCTGCTTGTGCCGTGGGCACAGGATATCCTGGATGCGCTTGATCGCGGTGATTTCCACATCGCGGATTATCACTTGGATCAATGGCGTCTGATGCACATCGGCGCACAGCCCGTCCCGCCATCCCTGATCCGCCGGTGGAAGGAATATTTTCCAAATCATGCGTATGACACCAACTATGGACTGAGTGAATCCATCGGTCCGGGATGTGTTCATCTGGGCGTAGAGAATATACATAAGGTCGGCGCCATCGGTGTGCCGGGCTATGGCTGGAAGGCAAAAATTGTCGATGAGCACGGAGAAGTGGTCAAAAAAGGCGAGGTTGGTGAGCTTTGCGTCCGTGGTCCCGGGGTCATGACATGTTATTACCGTGATCCCAAGGCAACCGCAGAGGTATTGCGTGACGGTTGGCTGTATACCGGTGATATGGCGATGCAGGATGAAGATGATTTTATTTTCCTCGTCGATCGAAAGAAAGATGTGATCATCAGCGGCGGTGAGAACATTTATCCCGTACAAATCGAGGACTTCCTGCGTACCTATCCGTCCATTAAGGATGTCGCAGTCATTGGTATGCCGGATCAACGCCTGGGAGAAATTACAGCGGCGATCATTGAAATCAAACAGGGCTTTACCTGCACCGAGGAAGAAATCCGTCAGTTCTGCAACAAGTTGCCGCGGTATAAGCGCCCTGTCAAGATTATTTTCCATGATATTCCGCGCAATCCGACAGGCAAAATTGAAAAGCCGAAACTTCGTCAGATGTACAGTGTCGAAAATCTCGTCGCAAAGGAAAATCAAGGTTAAGTTTATCGCGCAAAAACAAGCGGTTTCTGTGTCCGACCGGTGCGGAACAGGAGCCGCTTTTGATAATTCAAGCGTGGGAAACAGGTCGCCTTTTGGTGAAAATAACAAAAAACAGTTTACTGTTGTGCGGCAATGTGTTAAACTATTCTGTGAAAGCGTCGTTTATTTTTGCCGTCCCGCAGCGGGAGATAGACAGGAAGGAGTGCCATATGGCAAAATTGGGCAATAAACAGCCGAGTCTGACCTTATATGAGAATATCCTCAAATTGACAACCGTCGAGGAATGTCGCAGTTTTTTTGAAGATTTGTGCTCCGCGACCGAGGTGCGGGCGATGGAACAGCGCTTTGATGTAGCCGTTTTGCTCGCACAGGGCAAGATCTACAACGACATTGTCGGACGCACGGGCGCGAGCAGTGCGACGATCAGCCGGGTCAGCCGTATGCTGGCTTCCGGGACGGGCGTGCTGCGTGGTATCACGGAGCAGATTTCCGACGAAGAATAGACTCCATGCCATGCCGGCACAAGACAGGCGGCCGGCATGGATAGAAAAAAGGAAGGGAAAATAATTTTATGAAGCAGCTCATGTTGGGCAATCAGGCGGTTGCCCGCGGCTTATATGAAGCAGGATGCAGCGTGGTTTCCAGCTATCCTGGAACGCCGAGCACCGAAGTCACAGAAGAAGCCGCAAAATATGATGAAATGTACTGCGAATGGGCGCCGAATGAGAAGGTGGCCATGGAGGTTGCATTTGGCGCATGTCTGGCAGGCAAGCGCAGTTTCTGCGGTATGAAGCATGTTGGTCTGAATGTTGCTGCTGATCCGTTGTTTACCGTTTCATATACGGGCGTGAATGCGGGTATGGTGATCGTCGTCGCAGACGACGCCGGTATGCATTCCTCGCAGAATGAACAGGATTCACGTCATCACGCCATTGCATCCAAAATCCCAATGCTTGAGCCATCGGATTCTGCTGAAGCGCGCGCGTTTACCATGCGTGCGTTTGAACTGTCAGAGCAGTTTGACACGCCGGTGATCCTCAAGATGTGCACCCGTGTTGCACATTCCCAGAGCATTGTCGAGACCGGTGAACGCATCACGCCGCCGGAAAAACCGTACGAAAAGAACATCGCAAAGTATGTCATGATGCCGGGCAATGCCAAACGCCGCCATCCGCTGGTAGAACAGCGTACCCGTGATTTGATTGCATTTGCGGAGAATTGTGAATTCAACCGCATTGAGATGGGAGATACGGCGCTCGGTATCATCACTTCCAGCACATGCTATCAGTATGCGAAGGAAGTATTTGGCGACAACGCCTGCATCCTGAAACTGGGCATGATAAACCCGCTGCCGGAGAAGCTGATTCGCGACTTCGCCGCAAAGGTAGAGAAATTGGTGGTCATTGAGGAGCTGGATCCGATTATTGAAAACCATTGCAAACAGCTTGGTCTGACGGTGACCGGCAAGGATGTCCTGCCGATGGAGGATGAATTCTCTCAAAACCTGATTGCTGAAAAACTCGGCGTCGCCGTGCCTGAGAGCAAAAAGCTGGAGGAGACCATGCCGCCGCGTCCGCCGGTCATGTGCGCAGGATGCCCGCACCGCGGTCTGTTCTATACGCTGGCGAAGAATAAATGTACCGTTCTCGGTGACATCGGTTGTTATACACTGGGCGCCGTGGCGCCGCTCAATGCGATGGAAATGACATTGTGTATGGGCGCTTCGATTTCCTCCATCCACGGCTTCAACAAGGCGCTGGGCAAGCAGTCCGAGGGAAAAACAGTGGCAGTGATCGGTGATTCTACCTTTATGCATTCCGGTATGACCGGCCTTGCCAACATTGCCTATAACCAGAGCAATTCCACCGTGATTATTCTGGACAACTCGATTACCGGTATGACCGGTCATCAGCAGAATCCGACAACCGGGTATAACATCAAGGGTGACCCGGCAGGCAAGATTGATTTGGAAGCGCTGTGCCGCGCAATGGGCTTTGATCGTGTGCGTGTTGTCGATCCGTATGATTTGAAAGCAGTTGATACTGCTGTGAAGGAAGAACTGGCAGTGGACGCCCCATCTGTCATCATCAGCCGCCGTCCCTGTGCACTGCTCAAATATGTCAAGCACAATGCGCCGCTCAAGGTGGATACAGACGCTTGCCGCGGTTGCCGCAGTTGTATGAAGTTGGGTTGTCCCGCCATCAGCATGAAGGATGGCAAGGCAGTCATTGACAATACCCTGTGTGTCGGCTGCGGCGTCTGTCAGCAGCTCTGTGCGTTCGATGCGCTCAAATCTTGAGGAGGTGGCTGAAGTATGACAAAGAATGTAATGATTGTCGGCGTTGGCGGTCAGGGATCGCTGCTTGCAAGTAAGCTGCTCGGTCATTTGCTGCTGGAGCAGGGCTATGATGTGAAAGTATCTGAAGTTCACGGCATGAGCCAGCGCGGCGGCAGCGTGGTTACCTACGTCCGTTTTGGCGACGCTGTTTATTCGCCGATTATCGACAAAGGTGAGGCGGATTATATCGTTTCGTTTGAAAAGCTGGAAGCGGCTCGTTGGATGGAATATCTCAAACCGGGTGGACGTGTCATCGTCAATACACAGGAAATTGATCCGATGCCAGTCATCACCGGTGCGGCGCAGTATCCTGCCGATCTGGTGGAGAAAATGCGGGGATTGGATGCACAGGTGGATGACATGGATGCCCTCGCACTTGCGGTGGAAGCCGGTTCTGCCAAAGCAGTCAATCTTGTGCTGATCGGACGCTTGTCGCGCTATTTCAAAGATATTCCGGAGCAGGCATGGCAGGATGCCATCACTGCCTGTGTCCCGCCGAAATTCCTGGAATTGAACAGAAAGGCATTTGCACTGGGACGCGCCGAATAAAAATAAAAACGGTTTGTGTATTCCGTTACATAGAAAGAGGATGATATCGATGAATCAATATTTCCAGCCTGAGATCGAAACAATGCCGGTCGAAGAGATCAAAAAATTACAGAGCGAACGTCTGGTCAAGCAGGTTCGCCATGTCTATGATAATGTCAAATTCTATCGCGACAGAATGGATGCCTCCGGTGTATCACCGGACGATATCCACGGCATTGAGGATCTGCATAAGCTGCCGTTCATAACAAAGGATGACTTGCGCGATCAGTACCCCTATGGATTGCTCGCAGTCCCGCTGGCGGATTGTGTGCGCATTCAATCGACCAGCGGTACGACAGGTCGCCGTGTTGTCGCTTTCTACACGCAGCATGACATAGATCTGTGGGATGAATGCTGTGCACGCGCCATTGTTGCAGCGGGCGGTACCAATGAAGACGTTTGTCATGTATCCTATGGGTATGGTCTGTTTACTGGCGGTCCTGGTCTGAATGGCGGTTCACATAAGGTCGGTTGTCTGACCCTGCCGATGTCTTCCGGCAATACAGACCGTCAGATTCAGTTTATGACCGATCTCGGTTCCACGATTTTGTGCTGTACCCCGTCCTATGCTGCATATCTGGCGGAGAGCATCAATGAGCGCGGTTTGCGCGATCAGATCAAGCTCAAGGCAGGTATCTTTGGTGCAGAGGCGTGGACAGAGGAAATGCGCCATGATATTGAGAAAAATCTCGGCATCAAGGCATATGATATCTATGGTCTGACAGAGATTTCCGGTCCAGGCGTTTCCTTTGAATGCCAGGAGCAGGGCGGTATGCACATCAATGAGGATCATTTCATTGCGGAGGTCATTGATCCGAAGACCGGTAAGGTTCTGCCGGAGGGTTCCCGCGGCGAACTGGTATTCACCTGTATCACCAAGGAAGCATTCCCGCTGCTGCGTTATCGCACGCGCGATATTGCCATCCTCACCCGCAAGCCGTGTTCCTGTGGACGCACACATATCCGTATGACCAAGCCGCTTGGTCGGAGCGATGATATGATGGTTGTCAAAGGCGTCAATGTATTCCCGTCCCAGATTGAGACCGTTCTGTTGAATGAAGGATATCCGGCCAATTATGAGCTGATTGTTGACCGTATTCGCAACAGTGATACGATTGAAGTAAAAGTTGAGATGTCACAGGAGATGTTCGACAATCTGGAAATTACGATTGAACAGCGTGAGAAAAAGCTGGTTTCCCGTCTGAAATCGATGCTGGGCATCGGTGTTGACGTCAAGTTGGTTGCACCGAAATCCATTACCCGCAGTGAGGGCAAGGCAGTTCGTGTTATCGACAAGCGAAATCTGTATCAGAACTGAACCGAATATTGACATAGAACATATCCCGCTGCATGCCATTGCAGCGGGATACAGAGAAAGGACTGCTGACAGAAGCAGTCCTTTTCGTTTGAATATAGAGATTGTCAAATGCCCAGCAGTTTGCGTGCGTTGTTTCCTAAAATATCGGCGAGTGCTTGTTCGGAAAAACCCGCATTGCGGACAAAATCAAGCGTTTCTTCCTGATCACTCCATGGGCTGTCGGTGGCGAACAGGATACGGTCGGTCCCGTGGCGGCGGACCAGACGGGCGAAGTCGGTCCGGTTCAGATTGTGCGATTCGTCCGGTGTGCGCGTTGTGCCGGGAGCGGCAACGATCTCGCCGGTTGAAAATGCCGTATCAAAATACAATGGAAGTCCTGCCAATTCCTGTTCAACGGTTTTCCAGTCCGCCCAACCACCCATGTGGGCAAGTACCAACTTATCCGGGGCAACTTCACGCATGACATGTTGAACTTGCTTCGGTGTACAGTAATTGTGATGTGGAATGCCAATGTCCCACCCTGCGTGCGTCAGGACAATCAATCCCAATTCGGACGCCCGGTCAAGAATGCGTAAAAAACGGATATCATCGAAATCTGTATCCTGATAGGCCGGATGAATTTTAATACCGCGCAGACCCATGTCCTGTGCATGTGCCAGCTCTGCACGGTAATCCGATGTGTCCGGATGCATGCCGCCAAATGAAAGCAGACCAGTTTCCTGCCAGTGTTCATTTGCACGTGCCGCTGCTTCGTTGAGTTTGTGGACCTGTCCGACATTGGTCATAACAGGGAGTAAAATGGAAATGTCAATGTGTGCATGATCCATGGAACGGCGCAAACCGTCTTTTGTGCCGTCCGTGTATGGCTTGGAACGTGACAGGTTCTGAAGTTTTTGCAGCACCCCTTCTGCGATTTTGGAGGGAAAGGTGTGCGCGTGGAAATCGATAATCATGAGATAAACGCCTCCTCATTGGTACAATCAGTCAGAAGGGTGTCCAGCGGCGTTTTCAGCCTGCGGGTAAAAAATTTGACGACCAGTCCCGTGCAGCACGCGGCAATGATCGTGCCCTCACGCGTGCCTTGAATGGTGAAATCAAAAAATAGCAGCGATAGGGCAACCGCTACGATCACACAACTGATATCAAATCCAATTTTAACATTGCCGAATTCCACATGTAAGGTATCCGAAAGGGCCTTAACAAAGGCTTCCCCGGAATTCATGATGACATTCGCAATGACGGCAAGGGACACACCGAAGCCGAGGACAATTGTACCGATGACAACCATGACCAGCCGCATCAAATAGACATCGGTCTGGAACCAGGACGTCAACCACATGCCGAAATCAGTAAACCAACCGAACAGGAAGGACAGTGGTATTTGAAGCAGTTGAATCCATTGGAATTTTGTGCGCAACAGGACAATTTGTCCGATGATGAGTACACAATTCCATAGGATGAGCCAGGTCCCGAGAGATAGCTCAGGGAAATACAGGCTGAATACATTGGCGACAGAAGAAATCGGTGAAACACCGAGTTCACCTTTTTTGGTGATGGCGACGCCAAGCGCCGCAAAAAACAGGCTGATAATAAATAAACTGTATCGTTTGATCTGTTCTTTTTTCTGCATACGTACGCTCCATACAATGATTGATGATAAATGAAATGTTGAATACGTGAAAATAAAGATATCGGCGGACACGTTTTAGTATATCACGTTTCTGTGAAAAACGTAAGTATTGAAACAACCATACCACGGAAATCAATTTTAGAGACAAGACATATACAAAGTGCTAAAATAGAGATATGAAAGCAGAAATGTTAATGGACTTCATGAATGAAGTCGAGAGCGAGCAGGAATATGACGGATACTATTACAG